>DNHN01000037.1 GCA_003485825.1 Bacteroidota bacterium
AGCTCGCACCCTATTCCACCTGCGGTGCATAGGAACTCCGTGTAGTATCTTCTCTGCTTTCTTAGGTCCAATTCCCTTAATTCCAGGGATATTATCAGACCTATCACCAGTAAGACATTGAAGCATAAGCTTAAGATTAGCAGTGTCTTCATCAACCTCTGTAATTTCTTTCTTAACGAAGTTGTAATGTGTTCCAGGAATCTGGAGAAGATCTTTGTCAATCCCAACTACTGTATACTCCTGATCAACAGACCTACACTCAGCAGCCCATATGGCAACAAGGTCATCTGCTTCCATATCATTTGCCTCAACAGCAGAATACTTTTCAACCATGTACTTGTGCCCATAGTTTAGTGCTTCTTTAACGTCAGGTTCTATCTCCTTTCGGGTTTCTTTGTAGGCAGGGTAGATCTCCTTTCGGAAATTACCCCTACCTTTAATTGCTACGAGAAAACTATCAGACCCACAGTTACGTTGGATCTCTCTCATAGTATTGTCAATTCCCACACGTATCTCTTTCTGTTTGGTTGTTACACAAGCCATCCGAAAGTAGATTGAGTCTGAGTCTACCAGTATTACTGCATTATCAGTGAACATCTGCGTAGCTTTCTCCTATTACATAATCACCACCATTCATACATGTTACACCGAACATCTCTGGACCAGCAGCAAAGGACTCTGTTAGAATTTCCCCAACACGTTTAGCATCGTCGGGGTGTGATTGGAATGCCATCTCATCATGGTAGAACAAACGAGGTTCAGCACGTAGTTTCTCTTCACGTATCTTATCCCATGCCCACATAAGTGAAGCCTTACAGGTCACACCTTCAGCAGCTTGGAGTAAGTAGTTAAGAGTTTGATGACCAGACCCACAGAATACAGGGCGTCCATCAAGAGCAGGGAACCATCCATCACCTTGTTGGTTAGATGTTTTGTTCCAGATGTTTAGAAGTTTCTTCTTGAGTTCTTCCAAACCTTTGATACCTTTAGCAAAATCAGCACGAGACTTACGCCCTACTTCGCTGTTTGATTTGCCTGATAGAACTTGTCCCAGCTTAGCATCACCAGCACCAAAGAGATAAGCATATAGATACCCTTTGGCGACACCCCTTGAGCATCCAAGAGCATCAGCATTTCTTTGGTGTTGATCCCCATAACGGACCTCATTAGTGAAATCGTCATTCCCCACATAATGACAAAGACCACGTAGCTGGTTACCAGCACTATCGGCACCAACAATAACGTACCCTGGATCAGGTTTAAGCATCCCACGTATCTCTTTACCCCAAGGTGTTTCAATACCTGGGAGGTTTGCGATAACTTCGTGACGTACTCTGAAGGTAGGAGTACCAATAGTCCACATGTTACCATGAAGTCGTTTATCATCTGAGCTCTCTACTTTTTCTACCCAGCCCTCCATAAGAGAAGCCTTGTGACGCAATACATAGTACTCGTCTACCATCATACCAATTTCCCCAAGCTTAGCTAATGAGGATGTTGTGAGTTTAGGTCCAGTGGTTACCCATTCTCTTCCGATTTTCTTTCGGTTGTATTCATCTGGTTTCCATCCGATAGTGGCAAGCCAATCCTTAACCGCTTCTTGTGATCCCAGTTTAGCTTGTTCCTTAGTTGTTCGTTGGAATTTGAAATCTGGTCCCGCGAGATGGGTGTCTGTGACCGAGACTTCCGTTCCAAAATATTCAGTAAGCAGCTTGGCAGTCGTCGCATTATATTTTCCATTCTTATTGTACTTAGGTGACTTAGGTTCTTTGTCAATGTAGACAACCTTAGTACCCATCTGAGGCTCAATGATGTCAGAGATCTCAGCCATACGTTGTTGCATTGTACCCAATAGGGTCTTAGCTTCTTCCATATCAAAGTACCAGCCCTTGCTCTTGCAGAATGCATTGAACTTAGCTGTCTCATGTTCTGCTTGCATACCCAATTTAATCTTAGGGTTATACGCAGCAACCTTTTTGTACTCTGAGAGTAATTCATTGTACACATCGACATTCACATGAACATCTTGCACACAATAACGTAGCATTTCACGTGAGTAAGCATCCCAACCACCTTCATATGTGATCTTGCTGTTGCCAAGGTGTTCACCCCAACCTGCAAGACCATGCTTGTGCCCACGCTTGTAACGTAGAACCTGAGACATAACCCACGTATCGTGCAAGCGTTTCTCATTAAGTGTAGTGCCACACAGCTTGTCCATGACCATATTATCAAAACCTATAATGTTATGGCCTACTAGTAGCTCTGCGTTCTGTAGTAGTGCAGCACCATCAGCGATAGAACCATGTAGGTTATCGTGATCAGAGAACTTATAGATCTGATTGGTGTCTAAGTTCTGTGCAACAATCATCCAGATAGTATCCGGAGTAAGACCATTACATTCTATATCATAACATAAACGCATGTTGCGTCCTTTCTTTACTTGTTTAAGTACATCTTAAGATCATTATACCCACCAATAAATACATTATTGTGGTAGACAATTGGTACAGTATTCATCATAGATCTCTCCATGATTGATTTACCTAATTCTTTTTGAATATCAATAGCATATTCAGTAAAACCTTCTCCGGTTTCTCGTAGTAATTCCTTAGCCTTGTCACAGAATGGACAATTGGATATACTATACACCTCATACATTTTGTTTATCCTCCAAGGATTTCATAATATTTTTACGTTTATCTTCAGAGTAGTCACGCCAATCTTGGATGTCTTTAAGAGACCTTCCACAACTTAGACAATGATCTTCTCCTATTTCACACTCCTTAACACAAGGTGAGCTTGCGGTTGTTATTAGAGTAGTATCACTAAAGTCTGCCTCTAAAGGCCACTCATTGTCTGTCACGGAGTACCTCCTCATACTTGTTGAACAACTGCTCAAACTTCCATTGGTATAGCTGTTGCATACCCATCAAGG
>DNHN01000294.1 GCA_003485825.1 Bacteroidota bacterium
GTAGTAATAAATTCTGCACCTGCATCTACTTTACGTTTGAGAAACTTGAGGTCACTCTGCATATTGGCAGCGTCTATATGTTTCTCAGGATAACCAGCGGCTCCTATACAGAAATTAGTTTCAGTCGCATTTTCTAATTCTTGGTCCTGATATACACCATTATTCATGTCACCTATTTGGCGTATAAGGTCCAGCGAGTTACCGTTCCCATTTTTTTCAGGAATAAAATTTCGTTCATTCTTAAGATTGTCACCACGCAGAGCGAGTACATTTTCTATACCTAAGAATGCGAGGTCAATAAGTGCATTTTCAGTCTCATCCTTGCTAAATCCACCACAGATAAGATGAGGCACAGCCTCTACTTGATACTTATTCATAATGGCAGCACATATAGCTACGGTGCCAGGTCTTTTCTTGGTGCTGATTTTATCATAACCGCCATCTTTTCGGGGGCGCTCTATATACTCTTCACGGTGATAGGTCACATCTACAAAAGAAGGTTTAAACTCCATGAGTGGGTCTATGGCATTGTAGAGTGAATCTATACTCTTACCTTTTAGTGGAGGTAAAACCTCAAAGGAGAAAAGTGTTTTATTGGGTTGGATGTATTCTGTTAGTTTCATTCCTAAAATTGTACGTTTAATAGTTTAGTTTCAGTCCCTCTTTTAATGGTAAGTGTAGTTTTATCACTTGGATTAAAGGTATTCAAGGCGTCGATATAATCTTGCAGATTTTGGATTTTATGTGGTCCAACGCTAAGTATAACATCTCCACTTAAGAGTCCTACTTTATTCCCTTTTTTATCATTATTAACGCCTGCTACTCTTAGTCCCACACCTTCATATACTTCGTCTAGCACGATACCTAAGGTAACTTTCAAATCTAACATCGTATTCCCATCTTTGGTTTTACTGTAGGCTACTTTACCTTGTTGGTCTAGTGTGCGCATAAGCTTCCAGATATAGCGCAACGCAAATGCTTCTCCTCCAGCATTTATAATAGACACGTCATCAGTAGACGTATGATAGTGCTGATGATGTCCAGTGGAAAAATGCACCGCAGGAATCCCGTTCACATAAAATGACATGTGGTCGGAAGGACCAATACCGCTTTCAGTAGTTTTTATTTTGGCAATTTTTCGTTTACAGATTTTAGTTTTGGCTATTGCTTTATTCCAAGTAGGAGATGTTCCAACACCATTTATTAGGAGGGTCTTATTACTAGTATCTAGGTGTCCTATCATGTCTAAGTTTACCATGTAGTTCACATCATACTTAGGATATAAATCACTAGTTATAAAATGCTTGGAACCAAGTTGCCCCTGTTCTTGTCCCGTAAAGGCGATAAATAGGTAGTTGTTATTCTTATACTTTCGCGGTTTACGTTTTATTTCTCTAGCTAATATAAAGAGACCTGCTACACCACTTGCATTATCATCGGCACCGTTATGTACTTCCATTGGATTTTCTTCCCAGGAGCCTCCCTTCCTACCTTTTCCTATATGGTCATGATGCGCACCTACGATTACAGTATTCTGAGCACCATGGTCTATGTAGCCGAGTACATTGTGCGCATTGGTGCTGAGAAGCAATATGTCGACAACTATTTCAGAAGCTGCGCTGGTGATTGTACTTAGATTTTTGGTGCTGTACACTACAGGTATAGCAGAATTTTCTACTGTCTTTACCAAGGTACCGGAAGGTGCTTTGGTGCTGTCTGAAGCATATAGGACAACTGCCACTGCTCCTTTAGATTTGGCATATTCTACCCTATATTCCAAGTCTTCCCAGCCAATGAATCTATTGTGCGGGTTGCTTCCTCCGGGTATCCCTATATTTATCATCACAGCTTTGCCTTGAAGCTCTTTGTCTTTGTAGTCATTGTGCTTTAGTCCATCATCTGAGATTCCATAACCGATATTGATAGTTTCACCTTTATACTGACCTCTATTAGTCGAAAGGCTAATTGGATAAAAATCGGTAAACAGGGCCATGGTATCATCTCCAAGGATTAGTGACGTGTTCTGCTTAGCCATGCGCATATTGGGTACTATCATAGGTTGATAGTATTCTTGTCTTCCTGCAGGAGCTAGGCCTATCGCTTCAAATTCTTTTGCAATGTACTCCGCTGCCATACGCTCACCTGCCGTAGCTGTATACCTGCCCTGCATACTATCACTTGCTAACGCAGAGATGTGATTTAGGACTTCTTTAGAGACTTTCTTATCCTTAAAGTGTGGTTTCTGAGCATATGAATTGACGGTTATAGCCAATACGATGAGTAGAATTACTTTTTTGGTGTTATGTAAAAATGATGCTTGCAATGGTTTTAATAATTACGATGAATACGAGTACAGCAAATATAATTTTGAGATACTTACTTGATGCCTTTTGGCCCACAGATACACCGAGAGGTGCAGCAAATAATAATCCTGCTACGAGTGGGAGGAATATGCTCGGGAGTAAGTAGCCCCAGTGCCATTCTATTATTTCTTGCGTTGGAGTGTAGGTCCCGTATAAAATAAGCATCGGTATCATCATAGTAGGGATTACTCCTATACTTATGGACGCTGCTTTTTTAATATCGAGTTTTAGGTATTGGGTAAATAGAGGTACCATAATGACTCCTCCGCCTAGTCCAGATAGTCCAGATATGAGTCCGGAAAGTGCTCCTGTGATAGGGTAGTGCCATGGTTTAATTTCCCTCGAGTTTGGTTTAAATACACTTTTGGAAGATGCGATCATGCGGTATAACATGAATGCAAGGAGGAATATAAAAAAGTAGCTAAATTTTGCTTTGTTGTACCAGGTCCCCGCCGCTATTAGATGAGAGATAAGCAGACTAGCAGGTATCGCAAGCGAGGCAGTAAGTAGAATCTCTCTAGGGTAAAAAGAGTTTAGTTTATATTGCTTGAACGTGCTTATAGCCCCAGCAAAGAATGTAGCCGCGAAGGAATTGGCAAGTATGTACTTTGCAAGTTCTTCGTCACCATAACCTAGTGATGCTAATGATGTACTCAGAATTGGGACGAAAATAATGCCACCACCCACACCGAGTAAGCCGCTTATAAAACCGCCGAGGATACCAAAGAAGAAGAGCGTCAGAATAAAAGAATAATCCATTAGTTTACTAAGAGTATGTCGTTGTACACTTTCTTGTCTCCTAAAATTTCAGTCACCTTAGCCCAGTCTTTATCGTCATCAAAGGCGATTTCCACTTTGCCGCGCTCAAAGTAGTACCGCTTGATGATTTCAAACTCAAGGAGTTCTTTGATTTCAGCTTTTTGATTCATTAAGTCAGTCTTTTTCGTATGGTCTATTGCTTCTTTAAGTTTAGTCAACTCAGGTTCTAGAAGTACGTAGTAGTTATCATCTTTCGCTTGCTTTTTTAGTCTTTCTAAATCACTCTCGGTACGTGTAGTGTAGGAGTATTCTTTGTCAGATAAGAATTGAGTGAAGTCTGAGTACAGGGCGTCATCCACATCAAAATCTAGGGGCTCTGCTGCCGTAGGGTGCTCACTTCTATACTTGTTCGCGTAGTCGAAGATTAGATTATTTCGGATCAAACTCTGTGCTAATTTGGAGAATTCAGGGAGTTCTATATTCTCATCAGGTTGTATTCCCTCGCCATCTGTCACGTCTCTTCCTCTTCGCGTTTTAAATGCTTTTTTTACACTATCTGCTACAGCTATCGCTTTGCCATTCACCTTATTACCGTAGTCAAGTCGTTGTATGAGTCTACCGCTTGGGATATAGTATTTTGCAGTAGTTATTTTCATACTCGTATTGTAGGTGAGTCGTTTGGTGGTCTGCACTAGACCTTTGCCAAAAGAGTTTCGACCTACGAGTACAGCTCTATCAAGATCTTGTAACGCTCCAGACACGATTTCGCTAGCAGAAGCCGAATTTCCATTGATGAGTACTACCAGTGGTATTTCGGTATCTACAGGTGAGTTAAGGGTGTTGTACGTCCGGTTATCTTCTTCAAATTTTCCTCGAGTAATCACTATAGTCTCTCCTCGCGGCACAAACACATTTACAATATTAATGGCCTCGTGGAGAAGCCCTCCACCATTATTGCGTAAGTCAAGTACTATAGAGGTAGCACCTTTGCTTTTTAGCTCTATTACGGCATCTTGTACCTCTTTACCTGCATTTGGGGTGAAGCCTGTAAGTTGCAAGTAGCCTATATTATCCTCTATGATGCCGAGGTATGGCACGTTTTTAAGTTTTATATTTTCTCGTGTAATCGATTTTTCAAGTACTCCTTCTCCCAATCGTTCTATTTTGATGATGAATGTGGTCCCTGCTTTTCCTTTCA
>DNHN01000160.1 GCA_003485825.1 Bacteroidota bacterium
TTTATACGGCAATCTCACTTCTTTTAAAGCAGTTTTTTTATCCGCAGTCTTTCGTATTTGCTTCAGGTTATCTACTTGTTCAAAGGCTGCTATCTCCTCTTCTTTAGCCAAATAGTTCGCTTCTATTTCTGCTAAATATTTTTTGGCAAAATCCCTTTGCTTACTCTCATTCTTACCTTTTTTGTAGTAGCGCTCTGCATTCGCCTGCGGAGTAAGTATCTCTTGTAGTTTGATGGTCACCTCCTTCTCTCCATCAAAGCTGGTTAGCACCACTTGCTTTGCTCTTTTTTCTATCTGCCACATATTGGCCATCAGCAAATCAGCTTTTTCCTTGTAGCTACTCGCTTTATTCAGTTCTGAAAGTCTTTTTTCTGCAGACTTGAGTTTTTTTGCGATGTTGCTCAGTTCTTTCCTAAGTTGACCTAGATGAGCATTTTTAGTTTGATTAAATACCTGATGAGATATGTACAATCGTGCGTAATTGTCCAGCGCATCTATCACGTTATCAAATGACGCTATAGGCTCATCTCCTGCGGCATAGTCGAGTGTATACTTCCTTGGCCCCTTATTTACATAGAGACATCGTGACATTACTTCTCGTTTTAAATTCTCTAAAAGTCCTGCTCTATCCTCGTCCGACTGACTGTCGAAGTTCTTTTGCAGGAGTGATTCCTTATCCTCCATAGTAAGAAATCTCAATTCTTCTAGAGACTTCCCCCTAACCTCGTACTGTTGGGTCTCGTAGCTTAGCACCTTACTACTTTTCGCAGGAAAAGTTTCTTGCCATATTCCAAGTTGATAGTGGGTTATCTGCCCAAATTTCCCATACAAGTAAAACGAAAGAATCTCTCCATAGTCGAATACGATATCAAATCTACGGTCATAGGAATACGTTTTCACTTCTAGTACCTTAGCTCCGTTTATTGACTTATAAACGCTTAAACGGTTCTTTTTTTGAAGTTTGTCGGGGTCTGGAGTTTGAAAATACGCTTGACCTTGGTAGAATGAAACTTTAATTACCAAAGAGTCAAAGACTAACGTAACGTCAAACTGTGAAGTGGTAAACGCCTCTTGTACTGCTTTACCGATAAGCTCCTCGCGCAGCTGTATGGCCAATCGTTCTATTAGGAATGCATTCATACTTCTGTACTAGTTTAACTCTACGATGTTAGGCAAAAAACACTCAGAATGACCACTTTTATGCAAGACAGACCAATTGAATGACAGAATTAATGAATAACGCCAAGTATTTAATGCTTTTTATTATTCACTCTGCTTTGTAGTAGTTCAGTTTAAAATTCCCCAAAGACGTCAGTCAAGCACTCACAGCCATCTTCAGTGATTACGATAGTATGCTCAAACTGTGCAGATAGCTTATAATCTCGTGTACGAGCGGTCCAGCCATCATTCTTATCTACGATACACTCCGGTACGCCTTCATTTATCATAGGCTCAATAGTAAATACCATGCCCGGCTTCATGCGCTTTCCCGTATTTTTTTGCCCTACGTGACTCACTTCTGGCTCTTCGTGAAACTTAAGTCCTACCCCATGGCCACAAAACTGCCAAACTACTCCGTAGCCTTTGCTTTCAGCATAACGCTGGATCTCATACCCGATATTACCAAAGCGATTGCCAGGTTTACATTCCTTCACACCAATGGCTAAGCACTCACGAGTTACATCGATGAGGTTCTGTGCATTCTCAGACACCTTACCGATGGTATACATTCTACATGTATCACCGTAATACCCATTGAGTATAGTAGTGACGTCTACATTCAAAATATCACCCTCTTTTAGTACATATTCATTGGGTACTCCGTGGCATATCACCTCATTCACACTCGTGCACACGGCACCAGTAAATGCAGGTGAACCATGAGACTTATAGCCAAGAGTCGCAGATTTAGCCCCGTGGTCGGTAATGTATTCTAAAGCCTTATCATTGATAAACTTTGTGGTATTACCTGCTACAGCAAACTGCTCTAAATATTTCAATACATTGGCTGAAAGTATAGACGCTTTACGTATTCCTTCTATCTGTTCTTTGGTTTTTATCTTGATCGCCATACGTGGTATATAGGTGCAAAGGTAAAATGCAATGACTGAATAACAGAATAAATGGAGGACAGAATGATTCAAAGCCTAAATTCACGTTCAATAGGCAATTTCAAAAGTTTAGATTTGAATCAATAAGTATAGCATGAATGGCCTACGATACACACCTAGCAGAGCGGATAGACCGTATTTTGTTTATAGGTAGACAACTAGTTATGAGTAGTGAGATAACTATTCTTAATACTCAATACTAAAAGTCTCAATACTCTTTCCTTACATTCTCCTATCATTCAAAAAAGGCAATTTTTCGCGCGTAGTTTCTATTTCCTTTTTATCCAATGAGATTTCTATCACTTCTTCTTTTAGCGAATGAGCCAGTTGCTCTCCGCTAGGGGAGTATACAGAGCTATGACCAGGATAGTAAAATGCTTTTCCATCTTTACCGATCTGCTCTCCTACCCGATTACACCCTATGACATACGCTTGATTTTCGATGGCCCTTGCTTGTAACAATGCATCCCAATGGTCTATGCGAGCACTTGGCCAGTTTGCTACATTGAGCAATATATCGTACTCCGAATCATTGAAAGAAGTATATGGAAAACGCAGATCGTAACAGATAGTCGTGCGAATCTTGAAATCCTGAACTGTCATATCTACCTTAGAATTACCTGCTGCTATATACTCCTGCTCTCCTCCCATACCAAAAAGGTGAGACTTGTCATAGTGGCCTACCAATTCTCCCTTGCTCGCCATAATCAAGCGATTATATACAATTCCAAGATCCTCTATGAGTAAGCTGCCACATAATGCAGCATCCATTTGCCTAGAAAGTGACTTCATCCACTCGATACTATCACCTTCCATCGTTTCTGCTAACGAAGCATCATCCGTACAAAAACCGGTCTGAAACATCTCTGGAAGGACCACAAAGTCTGCTTTAGTGCCCTTTAAAAGTTCCTCTATCTTCGAAAAATTAGCTTGCTTGTCTTTCCAAGCAATGTTGAATTGTACTATGGCTACTTGCATTAGGTTTCAAAGGTACTGAAACTAAAATTACGACCTAAATGAATAATACTTGGAAAAACGATTGGTGCCAATTTCCCTTTGCTCACTTACGCTTGTAGAAATTGCCGGACTGGACACTGCTCCAATAAAAAAAGGCCTGCTTTCGCAGGCCTTTCTAAAAACGTTCAACTCTAAACTGAAAACTATAAAGCAGCGTATTGCTTTTTCACAAACTCAGTAAGCTCTTTCCCGCTTAGCAAGTTATTAGAAAGCTTAGCTAAATCTATAGCATTTGCAAGTAAGCTAGTCTGCTCTTCTCCTTTTGCTTTCAATACTTTAGCTGCAAGTGGATGATTGGTGTTTACCGATACAGAGTACTTCTCTGGCAACTGTCCAAACATCTGCATGCCTCCCATACCGCCCATTTCACTCATACGTCTCTCCCACTCACTGCGGGTGATGGTGATGAATGATTCATCTGGACTCATTACTTCAGAAACTATGGTGTATTTTTCTTTGTTTACAGCTGCTTCAAAGGCTTCTTTTAACTTGGTTACCTCATCTTCGCTGAGTACACTTTCATTCTTCTCGTCTTTGTCTATCAGCTTGCTAGCTGTATCAGCGTCTACTCTTTTCAGCTGAAATTTCTCATTCTTCTGCTCTAAGTTACCGATGAAGTGATTGTCTATGACTTCGTCAAGTACCAATACATCGTATCCTTTCGCTTTTGCAGCTTCTACAAAACTGTGCTGCTTATCTGCATCATTGGTATAGAGTGCTACCCTGTTTCCATCTTTATCCGTTTGATTAGGCGCTATCTTCGTTATGTATTCTTCTATACTGCTGTACTCATTTTCTGTATTTTGGAGTAAACA
>DNHN01000144.1 GCA_003485825.1 Bacteroidota bacterium
GCAATCAGTAGTGGAGGAGTCATTAGCAAGCCTGGTGCTACATGCTTAATACATGAGTCGACTCTAATCGATTCACACCCTGCTAACAATAAACATAACAGTAATATTCTCTTCATCTGACTATCTCTATATCTGCTTCTGTCTCTATCACTACCCTAGCACCACAGCTCAGTATCTTATCCCCATTCTCCCCATACCTTACCGTACTAGGACCCTCAATCAATACTTCACTGCAATACGTATTACTCTTCCCTTCCTTAATAGTAATAACAGGCTCGGCTGTTCCGTTCTTGATATTAGACTTTATCTTATGCTGATTAACATGAATGTACTTCTTAGACATAAGTCACCCCATACACTCCCCTTGGCATTAACTTAGTATCTAGCTTCTTCTTCATCGATATAGTATCATACGCCTCATTAAACCTTGGAAGATACTTATCGATCAGCCTCCCCTCTAACACAAGGATCTCTTCCTCCGTCCTCATAGAAGGATATACCAACCACTCAAACTTCATCTCAGGCGATAATGCTTTACGGAACTTAGTCATCGTATACCCCTTACCCTCAGCATTACGATGATTGCCCTCCAACTTATCCAACTTCAAACAAGTACTTCCAACGTAGATTATATCATTCATTCGTCACTTCCCTTCGAGATATCTGTCCCATGTACAAACCATACACAAACGTCTTCCTACCCTTCTTAGTAATAAGACTAGCCCCATCGAACTCAAGTATCTTTTCTTTGCCTTCTCGCTTGAGCTCGTTCTTTAGTTGTGTTAGGCTGTTGTACGTCTTCCTTAGCATCCTCTACCCTCTTTCGTAATTCTGATGATGAGAACCTATGTTGTCGTTTGTTATATTAGGTGATTCCTATAGTCATTCAACAATACCTTGAATGTGCTGCTCTTCTATCGCTAGCATTCCCTTACTAATATCCTGTCCCTTACTCCAATCGGCTACGACCTTATCCAGCAATTGCACGTCTTTACACAAAGGACCAATGCCTTGCACGACTCCAACGAGTGTATCAGTGCTGTTGCCTTGAATAATAATACCTGACTCGGTTGTATTCTCTTGCTTCTTGAAGTTAACTACTACTATGTTGCGTGTAGGCCTCATCGCTTATTCCTTTCGTTTATAATGTACAATCCAATAGCAAATCCCATATAACACATGGAAAAAATAGCAAATGAGCCTATTACCTGCTCAATATTCATGTTAGCAGCGCCATCCCTACACACATTACGAGTAGAAGCAATAGCATGCTACCTATGATAGCTTTACCTTCATCGTGATCATCAGGTGGCATCGTAGTACTCCAGTGCTTGTTCTATTTGTAAGGTTCCTTCGCATGATAGACCTAAATTTTCCCATGTCATGGTAAACTTATCCATCTCATATGCATGAACTTTAAAGTCATTCCTCCTACGCTGATCAAGATCGATCACGTTAAGGCCTGGGTTGAAGCGAGAGGTTTCATTGCTCATTTACAATCTCCTATTAGTCATCGACTACAATGTCTTCTAAACCAATATCACCAATACTTTCCATCATGTCATCACTGCTACCAGTACCGCTCATCATATCAGCATTGTCTTCTGGAGAGTAACCCATCATGTCATCATCAGGAGCAGACACCCTCAATACTTCCAAAGCTATCTCATAAGCCTTAGAAGCAATCTCGTACTGATTCATTCCAGTCTTTTTAGTGATAAGTGCCTGAGCCATCATTAACGTAGCTTGTTCCAATTTTGTTAAATTCATATGTACTCTCGTCAATTATTCCATCCAACCAATTCTCTTTGATGTCTTTGATCCAATGTATACTTTTGTCACTGACATCAGCTACTATCACATCGACACCATCCTCAAGAAGAACTATGTACAGTCTTCCGTTATCAAACCTAATATCACTCGACCTCATCAGCATCATCCTCTTGTCGTTCAATATCTTCTTCGTCACAAGTATCACCATACTGAATCTCAATGATAACTAACTCTTCCTCACTATCATTGATTAGCTTGTGCCATCCTCCAGCTGGAATCTCTATCATCGAATGAGCCTCTAGCCTGAAGTTGGTGTTCCTATAGAGTTCTACAATTCCCTTTCCCTCTACAACATGCCACAGCTCATTACGAGACGCATGCTTTTGACGTGATAGAGATGAGTTAGGATTAACTACAAGACGCTTAACCTTAGTCGTGTTATCCTCATGCTCATACAATACCGACCACTTACCCCAAGGACGATCCACTATACCATCTCCTCAACAACACCAAGCAGCTCAGCTACGAACAAAGATGCTCCTGCTCCAACCAGATTGCCTAGAACAAGACAGCATGCCGCTATCATTCTAAAACCGCTCTTTACTAAGCTCACATAGAAGTGACCCTTGCTTGTATCTTTAGGTTGAATCATTATAGTGTCTCCTATTAGAAATCGTCGTACTTACCAGTAAGATCTGTATTCAAAGCCTTCTCAATCATACTCATAACATCAGGTGATTTCTTTGGTGTTGGTGCATGCTTTGACTTTTTAGAATTTCTCCTCTTCTTACCAGTAGCTTTCTTAGCTGGAACTTCTTCCACAGCTGCGGCAGCTTTCTTGGTAGGAGTCTTCTTAGGTGCTGGCTTCTTCGCAACCTTTTCAGAGATTGGAATTACCGGAGCTAGCTCTTCGATCTCTTGAGCAGGAGGCTCAGGTACTTCAGCAGTCACTTCCATCTCGGCACTCTTGAGAGACTTGAAGTAGAACCGAGACTTAGTTACCTTCACACTAACTACATTAACACTGTCTGGCTTAGAGTCAGGACTCAGTTCGGCATGAAGCTCTTTTAACCAGGCACGAAGACTTTGACGTAGCTCTTTTTTCTGACCGGCAGCTACTAATATGTTGAGTACCTTATTGACACTCATAATGTTCTTGGTGATGTCGCTCCTACGCTCAGGTGTAATATCACATACTATAGTGGCATCGAATGGTCCACCCTTGATAATTGTTCCTGTCGGAGTTGTTACATCATCACCCGGATACCTACTCACATACACTACATCATTCTCGCAGACACCGATCATCGGCTCGTTAAAGCAAGACTTAGCGTCGATAGCATATGTGTTTCCATCGCTGGTAACAACTCCAATATAACTACTCATTCCCTCAGCAGGCTTCGTAGTATAGAATATCTCAGCAGGTAGGTTTTTCGATGGATCTTCAGGAGATCGAAGATAGAATATACCCATGTACTTGGCATTAAGAGTCTTCTCGTAGAACTCTACTAGAGATTTGTCTTTCAAGTACAAAGGCTTTCGTTGGTGTAGTTTCATGATATATTCTCAAGATAGGTAAAATACTGATTATAGTTGTCGATTGCCTGCATAACAAATGGAAGTATGAGTAGGATTGCTAATATAATAGCAGCGAACTCAGTTAAACCTTCTGTAACGAACAGCACAAGCTCGATACCACAAATAAACGCTAAAAATTTCATCATATACATCATACCATTATTAGATAGCAAAGACAACGTCGTCTTAATATTCTTTGAGATTGCTTATTCGTTCACGCTCTCGCTCGAGTACACGAGTTCTCAATTGGGTTGTTGAGAAGGAATGGTCACGTGAGTTATAGATGATCTCGATATTCTTCTTATCGCACTCTCTCTTGCCAGTGAAGTCTTTTCCATCATACTCGACACCGAGAATACGAACATCGATAGGTAGAGCAATCATAATGTCTGCGAGATCTCTCTCTGTATTGTAGACGACAATGTCATCTACGAAGGTGCAAGCAGCTAATTGAATCTGTCTCTCGACTAGACTCTGTACTGGAGCGTTCTTCGTATCACGATCCACTGATGGATCATTCTGCAGTGCACATATTAGAAAGTCACAATGCTTCTTACACTCAGAAAGCATCATGACATGGCCTGCATGAAGTAAATCGAATGTGCTGGCTGTTATACCAACTCGACCCATATAGTCGTTGAACTTAATCTTCACCGTGCAATAGCTCCTTAATTTGCTCAATCAGCTCAAGGAGCTCTTCTGAGTCCTTCTCTGTGTCTATTTCTACTTCTATTTTAATCTTCATTTAGTTACTTACGCAAAGTTATATATGAGTCCACAAGCACCAACAGCTGTTATAGTGAAGTTGGTTACAATCAACGACTTCTCTTTCCATATCCACGATACAATTGACCACTGCACTCCGCTTAGCACCATAACGATAGGACCATACGGGTAGAGTCCGAGACTATTGAGTAGTGTTCCTGCAATAAGAAAAAGAGTCGCTGACCACTTGAGGTACGTCAGAATCATCGAGACAGGACTCCATATCCCTGTCCCTTCAACGCAAAGTTACTAATCTTAGTTAGTACTTGATCTCGGGCAACACGATCGTTCCTGAGCTCTCGTATGATCTGCTCGTTTGGTTGTCGGGATTCTTCAATCAGCTTGATACAATGCAGCTTGAAGTTACCAGTGGACATATTCGGATTGTTGTAAAGCTCATACACCTTCATAAGCTCAGCATCTTTTATCATAGGGTTTTTCATGATGTTCTCCTCAGTTATCAGTATGGTAATTATCCCAAATATAAACCAAAAGGTCAACCCTTATCAGGATATCCCTCAGACCACTCAATTAGCGTGTTAGCCACGAAGGAACGCCATGCATCCTTGTCAAGACTCCATACAACAAAGCGATCATTGGTAGCAACCTGCTCTACAATCTCTGTAACTTCATGAGGTTGATGGTTGAGCAGCTCAGGTTTGAGCGTGCATGGCATTATTCGGATATCATCCGTACCCACTTTCTTAAACTTCACGGTAACAACGCCCTCGCGAGCTTTGTCTAGCAACTTCTGCATATCACTCATCAATACTGTCCTCAGTCTCTTGCAGACCATCTTTATAGTCCTGGATCTGCTTCTTAGTTATCTTCAAGCCTTGGTCGATGACCATATCAATACTTGACACTCCGACCATCTCCATCTTATCGAGATTCAACCTAACGTGCCTGTGAAAAGGATAAGGCTTGGGCCGGAGTCCTTTATCATATACTCGCTGCCGATCGATAATCCAATCGGTAAGCATCTCATGGTTAGATTCGTACTTGAACTTATTACGAAACCGTTCAACTACTTTCCAATTGATAGAGGAAGCTATTATTGCTCGTGGAACGTCACTAGTCATTAGTTATAACCCTTGACAGCATCATGTGTGGAAGGTATCTCTGTTTTAGCCATCCCCAGAAGGACTCGAGCCTCGTCTCTAACCTCGGCTGTGACAGCCATACCGAAGGCATCGGGATCGAGCAATGACTTTAAGAAAACGTATACACGATCGGTGTTAAGATCCTGTGACATTAGCCCTGCCCCCTGTACTTCTTGTAGCTGCGCTTCTGGTTCTTGTTCATGCTAGACGTCTTGACGTTTCGTCGACCAATCGAAGTCCGCTTGTTAGTAGGTTCTGCTGCTTTGTTATTACTATTTGTCAATGCCATTCTAGTTTCCTTTACAATGTATATTCGAAGTTGTTAGTCTTCTTATTTCTTGATAGCACCTTTGCTCCATTCTTTATGTGGAACGACTGAGCCATCTTGGTTTTCGGAGACATAGTTACTATTCGCGGACGTACCTTCTCATCCGCTTCACTATACTCCGATCGAACTATCTCAAGGACCGAGTTGATCAAATCAGTACCAGCACCTTTAGTATACGACCATAAGGTGTAGGGGACAATGACAAACTCGCCTGCGAGTTCTTCTCTTGCCATACTAACGAGCTCATCTTCATTAGTAGGGACTCCGTACCCGAATGACAGACAAACGACTGCTTGGGGCTCAGCACCTTCGAACAAAGCAAGTACCTTACGGCCGACATCCGTACGGAATTCAGCTGATAGGTGTGGACGAACAACGTCGTCTTTGATCAGAGGTGCTATCTCTTCTGTAGTTAATTCTCGTATATCTCTCATAATGTACTCACGATATGTTGTTAAAGTTCGTTCTCATGATCTAATAGGAATCTTATATAGAGTCCTTCTTCACGTCCAAATGCTTCTATCTCCCACGGGGAGTCGTAATAGTCATCCATTTCATTCCGAGCAGCTTTCCACTTCACGCCATTCCATCTACAGACAGTCGTGAACATCTTAAGCCGGCCAGTTGCAAACTGAACTAAGTGAACCAGCTCGTGTGCAAGAGTCTGGAAGATAGATGTCTCCTCATGAGGATTAAGAATAATATCGAACACGCGAGGGCTCTTGCGAGATATCTCGTGCTCGCAGCTTCCTCTGGATTCGTCATGACGAATAAATATATTAATAACTAAATCCTTGCGGATAGAATCACTTAGTTCTAATTTTGTTAAATAGTATGGAATGGCCATGTTAATCAGCCGTCGCATTTCTTTATTCACTCGGTTAGTGTAGTTAACAATCATTCGCTTCTCCTCAATTGAATAGGTATTATCTAAAATACTATTCAAAAGGTCAACAGTCTATAAAATACTGGAATAACAACGAGTTATGTTCTTTCTATACTACAATCAACGTCAAAAGCAGCTAATAATCACCGATCTGAAGGCAAATGAACGGGATCTCGAGCTCTTAGAGACTAATCAATCTGTCGAATCTCTCGTCGTCAGGTCTGCTATGTACGTCAAGACCTACCAGTGTGAAGTAATTAACCGTGTCGAACAACACGTCAACAAGAGAGTAGTGAACAAGATCAAGAATAAGAACGCACCGAGATATAAACATACCGAAGAATCTAAGAAGAAAATATCAGAGCGTGTCTCTGGCGAAAATAATGGAAGATACGGTGTTGTAGATCCCGAACACATAAAAATGTCTAAGTCTGAAAAGCTCAAGTTCTATTATCAGTATAATGTCCATGGTAAAAGCGGCTATAAAGATTCAGATGAAACAAGGAAGCAAAAGTCATTGAACAATTGCAACAAGGGTGGTTGGGTCTGGATCTGCAATAGATCTCTAGGCGAAGAGAAAAGATGCAAGGGTGATATACCTCATGGTTGGGTTCGTGGTAGGATCCAAGATCACTCAGCTGGCCTTAAGCGTTATAACGCCTCTCGAACTCGCTCCTCGCGTCAACAAACTTCCAAATCCAAGAGTCGCGGCGTTCAGTAAACACCTGTGGCTCAGATCCGTCTACTGTAATCATTATCACTAGCTGGTTAATAGGCGTCTTAGTCATCTCTTCAAACATAACAGCATATGCTGCTGTCTGCATAAAGTAACTATCGATCCATTCTTTCTTCTTAGGCTTGCGTGACGTCTTGAAGTCAATTACAGACAATGTCCCATCGTACTCGGCAATGCAGTCAACAGTACCAGCTACCCTTAGATAGTCGGAGTACATTTGGCATTCCTGCATTACGACATTGTTTATGTTGGAGTCTATGAGGGGTTTCAAATCGTTGAACGATTGAATGTTGGAGGGCATGTGGTTCTTTGTATAATCTTCTACATTATTAATGTAGTCTTCACATACTTTGTGTACGGCTGTACCTCTGGTCGAGGCTTGCGTAGATATCTTATTAGCTTCTTCTTCACCAACTCTCTTACGCCACTTGATAATACCATCCTTGGCAAAGATGCCAGCGACAGTAGTGACGGAAGGATACTTCTTACCTTGTGGTGTAAGATAGTATCTCTGTCCGTCAGCTTGTGTGGTACTGTCTAATGGCTTTATGTCGTAAGGATTGATATGTGTGAACTTCATTATGTAACTCTTTCTCAATTGTATTGGACACCATATCATATGATGTCCAAAAGGTCAACAGGCTATACCAAATTCATTTCGTCCCGTGCTTCTATCCACTGTCTCACGAATCCGCTTCTGACAATATCGTTCATCTCGAACTCGACATTGCTATTACCGTAACCCATCCTGGACCAGAGTTGCAGCAGTAACTTAGCACCCGACTGTTCATGGGGCTTGGTGAGATCTGTTTGTCTGAAGTCGCCGCAAACAATAACTCTTGAGTTAGCTCCTACACGAGTCATGATAGAATTTATCTCCGAGTCAGTCATATTCTGGAACTCATCAATAATTATTATAGAGTCATCGTACGTATTACCTCTAATGAAAGATGTCGATATAAACTCGATCTTTCCTTTAGTCTTGAGGATATCGTATCCATCGCCCCTATTTGTTATCTGTGAGCAGATGGCCTTATAGGGTTGCTCATACACCGCCATCTTTTCGCTTTCTTTTCCTGGTAGAAAGCCTATGTCTCTTGTTGGTACTACTGATCTGACTATGATAATTTTGTCTAGTAGATCTGAGCCATTCATTAGTTCGTCGAGTGCGAGATACAGGGATATAAATGTCTTGCCTGTTCCTGCTACTCCGTGCAGCATTAGGTTGTCACCTTTGTCGAATAAAGCGAATGCCGCCGACTGGTTCTCAGTCATAGGGCTTATCGTTCTCAGTTCTAATGAATCTCTTTTTTGTGTTCGTTGCTTCCTTTGACGTCTTTTGTTAAATTTAGAATATTCTTTCTCATTTTTTTTGTCGTAATAATCTTCAAAATGTTCGACAGTAAGAGTACTCATTCATCATCCCCTTAGGATTGAGTTTGCTTCCTCCACTTCTTCACAGCTTCTCTTGTTTTCGAGGCGGATATATCCTTAGAACCGTAGCGGTCAGCTAGGTCACTAGTGGGATGTGCTTCAGAGATTCGACTGAGGTTTTCATTCCAACCATCGTCGTTTTTGATTCCACTTACGTATTTCGAACTGACAAGCCCAGGGGCTTTCTCGATGATAGTAGAGATGTGAGGGTTTTCTTCGAGGAAGGCGACACGACTATCCCAGGATACTATTTCATCCCAGACTTCACCGGTCTCGTTGTTTTTGAAAGTGTATATTGGCATAATTCTCCTATACCTCTTTATTTATAAAACTATCGAGTTCATCCAGGAACATACCACGGATGTTGGGTGATTGAAATCGATGAACGTGGAGGCCTTTAATCCTTGGTAGCAGCATAATGAACGACGAGCCATGGTTCATCTTCGCAAACCAATCGAGGTACAAAGCACGTCTAGCACCATCCTGCAGACTTGTTTTAGTTTGTGGACCATATGCGTTGGTACCAGTGTACACATTGTCAGTAGCTAACTCATTCTGAATAATAAAATCAAATCCCATGCATATCAACTCTCGATGGCCATGCTTGATAGCCTCAATCATAGCGTTCATGCCAGCATTGGATCTCAGTCTGGTAAACGGATTAAATTCAGGATGCTCGAACTGCTCTTCAAAAGGAGGGCTAATAAACTTTTCTTCGGGGAAGTCGCTCTCTTGAATCTCTTTAGTTATCTCTTCATCAATTGCAACAAGATAGTCTGGTTCAAAGTCTCTGTATAAAGCATTACATCCATAGATGCATCCACGTCCTCGGAGCGATTCAAGATCATGCTCGCTCCTAGACTTACCGTTTCCTATAATAAAGGCTCTCTTCATCATCATATTCACTTATACTTTGCTGTTTCACTATTTTAAGAATTCGCTGCTTCTTGCGAGCTAGCTTGTCATCTATCTTGTCTGAATTTTTAGTATTCTTTCTGCGATCTGTCTTGGCCATCTACCAGCCCTCTGTTGCTTCTGGTAGAGCTTCTTGAACGAGCTTCTTAGTAATAGACTTGAAAGGCATCTTCTTATCTTTAATTGATACCAACAACTTAGCATCAAATCGATCTACGCTCTCAAGCATCTCTATGAACATAGTTTCACGTCTGAGGGTCTTCATTGCTTTGCCTTCTGGAGTATTAATAAAATACTGAAGGCGGCGCGCATCATGCTTCAGCACGTGATGTACATCAGCCTCTTTTGCAGCAGGCGAGTATGGAGGAACTCCCACGGGGAGTAACCAAATCCATTTAGGATTGAAAGTGAGATCGAGAATGATCTTCATCGGTGCACTCTGGGCGTACTCCCGAAGAAGCGCAATCTTCTTCGCTCTAGTTTTTTCTTTGTCTACTTTTTCAAGTTGTTCGTACATACTGAGATTCATATCTAAAACTCGCTAATACTATCCATAAGGTTGCTTAATTTATTTTGTATGAAGTAATTAAATAACTTACTTCGGTCATTAGTAACATAATTTTCATACGTATCGAGAATCTGCTTTTTAATCTCTTCAGGTATAAGAGACAGATCAATCAATTGCCTGTTACGCATCCAGTTACGCTTATATTCATCATTCTCCATTAGCTCACTAGATTCGATATTGTCTATGTTCAGATGCGACACAGAGGATACAATGTTCTTCCGAATCGGCTTCTGTCTGCCTCCAGATACGAACACTCCATCAGGAGAGCATATGTTCGGTATGCCATCCCCACGATCACCTTTTAAGATATGCTCTTTGAGATACACTGAAGGATCTTCATGACGAACAAACTTCTTAACTGCTGGGCTATATTGCTTAATGTTCTTGTACACGTGTAGCTGAACAAAGTCTTTATCGCTTGAAAGGATAAGCAATGGACTATCGTGATGCGTATGGGATATGGTACCAATGATGTCATC
>DNHN01000326.1 GCA_003485825.1 Bacteroidota bacterium
TAGTCCCGATCCCTACGTTGCCGTCTGCGGTAATACGCATTCTTTCAACGGCTCCTGTTGCAAAAGCTAGAGTATTGCCTAAATTTGGATTAAACATACCCGTATCTAGATCTCCCACAAAAGAATATCCCGGAGAAGCAGCAACTCGTCCAGAGCCGGCATACTGAATTAATGGGTTGAAATTATTTCCATCCCCAAAACGAGCATCCCCTGTAACATCTAATTTGTAACCAGGATCAGTAGTCCCGATACCAACGTTGCCTGAAGAGGTAATAACAAATCTCTGGGCTGCGGCAGTAGCATCGTACACATACCAGTTGTTGGCTGCTTCAACTGCCGAAGTAGAACCACCGGTTCCTATTCTGTACTCTCTGTTCGCCTTGAAGTGAACCTCAGCATAACTAGAAGCTAAGGTTTGCTCAACCATTATACCACGAGTATCGTCTGAGCTAACTACATAAAGTCTGCGGTTAGGATCAGTAGTCCCGATACCAACGTTTTGGCTTTTATCAATTCTTATTGCTTCAACTAATCCTCCAGCTCCATTGGCAGAAGTTTCAAATGCTAAAGAAGAGCCACCCGTGCCATCACCAGAATCTTTTCTAAGAACCACTCTAGCATCAGAGTATACATCAGCAGCTGGGTTTGCTGTTCCACTATACCACCTACCTGATAAATGCACAACTGATTGTACATCACCATCATTGTAATTATTTCCTGTATCAGATATTGTTAATGTTGGTGTATCGTCCCCTAATTCTAAAACAGAAACAGGGGCTGTTCTCCCAATACCTACGTTGCCGCCAGATAGTATAGTTAAATCTTCAGAGCCTTGGACAGTGCCAGCGCCACCAAGAGTAAACCTCATAGCACCGTCCCTGTCCATTATAATACTAGACTTCCAGTAATTTGTATTTTGTGTATTTCTAGTTTGAAAAGCAAGACCAGCTCCTGTCTGTGTTGAGTCTTGACTTGTTCCACTAATAAGTAGTAAACCACCTTCTTTATGATAAAGGTCATTACCTACCCATCCGTCACCTATTGAAACAGCTACGTTATTTGTTGGTGAACTAGTAGAAACTTGTAACTTAACAGCTGGACCAGAATCTCCAATACCAACGTTGCCAGATTGTGTTAGGCTAAATACATCTCCAGCCGAAAAAGTATTTATTCGTAAATCTTCTGTGCTGGCTGGTCTGTATATTACTATTTTTTCAACCCCTGCTGAGTTAATTTGAATAGCTGTTTGTGCGTTAGCAACATTATCTAAAACTAATCTACCACCGTAAACGTGTAATTTATTACTAGGACTGGTAGTCCCGATACCCACTTTACCATTTACAAATGTGGTAAATACTCCATTTTGATCTGACACAGCCATTGTAGGTCTAGCATCATTAGCCTCTTGGGTATGTACTAACAATGCTCCTCCAGCAGCTCCTGTTGTATAGGCAGATCTTATTTCAGCAGCATAATTATTTGTGAACGTTCCAGCTGCGGATGTATGGTTTGTAACCCTAAACATTTGCTGACCTCCTGCTGGTGCTTCTATTTGCAAAGAGCTTCCAGGACTAGTCGTCCCGATACCAACGTTGCCATTAGCTAAAATAGTAGTATATGTACTTCCGTTTCCAGATGTTATGTAAGTAGTTCCGTTACCACTTCCGTTAGCTAGGTTTCCTACATATGTATTTCCACCTACACTCTGTAATATGGATTTACCACTACTGTTACCCCAGATTTCTACATTAGCTCCATCAGTTGTATCAGATACAACTAGAGTTCTTCTATTCTGAGAATGAGATACTGGGTTTGTTGTACCGATACCAACGTTGCCAGATGAGTTAATCATCATTGGATATGTAGACTGTCCTACGTTGTGGAAGAAAAGTGAGTCTGTATTTGTGTAAATGTTGAACTCACCAGTTGCAGACGTGGTTCTTTTTAGTTTGAGTTGTGTGTTAGAAGTGGATACCTCAATGTTTAGACCACCACTCATCGTATCACCAGTGACAGCTACAAAATCTGTTGAAGATGAAGAAGGGATGTAGCTAGTTTCAATAACGTTACCGCTACTATCTACAGCTAGTGCATAGGCAGCTGTGCCTGTGAAGGTATTAGAGCCGTAGGAGCTTATTTTTAATGCTCCTGTAGATTTTAAACGTAAATATTCTTCGTGGGCAGTATCATCTTTATCTCTTTCTGAAAAAATTAAATCGTAATCTCTACCTCCGTCTGCATTAGACTCAGATTTTATTTCCCAGTTAGAATCACTTGTTCTACCAATATTAATTGTAGAAGAAGAGTTTGCATTATATCCAGGATTGTATATACCTAAAGTAGCTCCAAGACCACCGCTATTACTATTGCTTACTTCTAAATTGTTAGCTGGGTCTGTAGTACCTAAACCGACATTACCACCGTCTTCAATGTAGAATACACTAGTACCATCATCCTGCACATCCATAATGTCCTGCGCTCCTGTCTGATTGATAGTTACAGCTGGACCAGTACCATCATTGGTTACGTTCCACTGCTCTGTAGTGTTTACATCTGTATCAATCTGTGTGTATGATCCGTTGACTGTAAGGTCACCTTCAATGCGGACATTGCCAGATACGTGTAGTTTTTCTGTTGGGGAGGCTGTTCCAATTCCTATACGTTTGTTAACGCCATCCATTGACATAACAGGAGTTCCAGTTGAAGCTTCTGGTACTCCATCTTTTGCATTTGATACAATAAAAGATAGTGACCCAAAATCAGTACCTCCGTTTCCAATAGACCAGTTTCTACTATTTGAATTTGAATTAGAATCTGTAAGGAATATTTTTGCCATTCCACTCCAGGTGGTCGTGTCACCACTTATATCCAACTTAGCACCAGGACTAGCAGTCCCGATACCAACGTTTCCTCCATCTCGTTGTAGATACAAGTCTCTAACTACACCTGCTGGTGTGTACGCTTGTATTACTGCTCCACTTGAAGTTTGTCCTCCGATTCTTAGTTCACCTGTAGCTGACCCAAATTTTGCGTGCCATACATCAGAATTTTCATATACGTGTAACCTTGAAGCTGGACTATTTGTACCAATACCAACGTTAAGGGCATTTAACCAACTGTTCCCTCCAGCATCTAAGCGAACTTGTTCTACGTTATTATTAGTACCATCTGAACTCATTAACGAGAACAGACCTGTATCTAGATTCGTACCACTTGAACCTCTATTGATAATACGAGCTATGGTATAATCATTTGACCTGAGATAAATATCAGCATCGTCTCCTTGTACTGTTAACAGCCCTATTGGACTAGTAGTCCCTATACCAACGTTACCTGAGCTGTTAATAACCATTCTCTCTCTAACAACGCTGTCAGAGCCAGTTGTATGGAATTTTAAATCACTCGCTGCTCCCGCTCCTGTTCTTGACCCCGATATTTGAGACCCCAAAGTGGCGTTGCTACTTGACCTAAACTGAATATATTGTCCGTTTCCAGTTGTATCTGTTCCGCCTCCTAGGACAAGAGTTTTTACAGCGCTTGCTGTACTGCCATTATCCGCTACAATATTTAATTTACCTTCAGGACTAGTCGTACCTATACCTACGTTGCCTCCAGAAAGAATTGTCATTTTTGTTGATCCAGCCGTATCAAAACTCATATAATCTGTTGACTGACCATATAATATTCTTCCTCTATGCCCCCAGTCTAAATCTCCAAAATCAATAAAACCACCTGTTCCTCTGCTTGATAAAATATTCATTCCAGCCCAACCATCGTTAGCTATAGCAAAAAAGCTATTTGCATCTATGCCCCCTGGATAAGTGTATGAACCGTTTTGAATTGTTAGTTTTCTATTAGGACTCGTAGTCCCGATACCTACTTTATCGTTTGCTGCATCTACATACAGAACGCCAGAGTCTGCATTTACACTATTTAGAAACTTTATTGCCATAATATCTACTTGTCTTGCAAAGATAAAAAATAAAGGGGTAGCGACTTTGCGCCACTACCCCTCTTTAAATAATAATTTATTACTGATTACGCAACACTCGTTACCAATACTCTGTAAGCATTTGAAGCGGGTGCAGAAGCGAAAATCAAAGTAACAGTATCTGTGTCAGTACGCTCTACGTCTGTGAAAACTGTAGCACCGCTACTCTTTTCGTAAACCTGTACAATTACATCTAATGTCTCTAAGCTGTGGGTAATAGCGTAAGAGGTAGCACTTCCGTCACCAACATCACCTGCAAAGTTCTTAGCATCGTAGTGTGCTTCAACGCCTGCTGGGGTAACAGCACGAACCGTATCTGTACCTGTAATCACCTCAGCTGTAGTAGCTAACTCAACAGCACCTTTGACTGTTTCAGAAGAATCAGCAATAGATATAACTAGTGAGTTACTGCTAGCATCAGTAGTAATTGTAGTTCCGTCACCTTGAATAGTTAGGTAAGCAGTCTGCCCAATACTCTCAGTACCTGAGTTACCTACAAATTGTAATACAGCTAATGCTGTAGAAATGTCAAGCTTCTTAACCTCACCAGAAGTATGGAGAAGGATTTCAGAAGTTCCTGTTGTATTACCAAAGTCAGCAAGGCTACCGATGTGTAGTTTCTGATCTACCGTACTCCAGTAGTCAGCACTCTCATCCCAGATAAAGCTTACGTTAGCAGCTGTACCACGCTCAACCTCAATACCTGAATCTTCAGAAGGTGCAGCATCTCCAGCAAGGTTACTGTTTAATAAAATGATGTTGTCAGCGAGGTTAATAGTCTCGGTATTAACCGTAGTAGTCGTACCACTTACAGTTAAGTTACCAGCAACAGTAACAGTGCTACCATCGTCAGAGATTAAGGAGTCTACAAATTGACTATTACTATCGTCCCACTTCTGTAGTGTGTTATCAGTGAAGTTCGCATTGTTCTTTAATGCTAGAGACACAGCTCCGTAAGTACCACCACCAGATAAACCAGTAGAAGCGGTTACCGCTGTAATATCTCCCTTCATACTCTGCCATACAGGACCAGTCTCGTTAATACAAACGTAGACTTCCGTAGAGGAGGTGTCGTAGTAAATCTGACCCTCTTTAGGGTTTGATGGTGCAGAAGCAAGATTATGAACGACTACGTTCTGAATCTCATTCTGACTGAGGTTTATACTATTTAGATACTTTATTGCCATAGCTAGTTAAAATATGCTTTTCCAGAAAATGCTCCTGAAAAGGTTAGGGTTACTGTGTTATCATCTATATATCGTATATCTCCATATACTACGTCTTCTGCTGAGTCTACTACTACAACAGCGGGCTTCTTACCCAAGTTGTGTGATGCTGTCCAGCTTGCTGATGGAGAACTTTGTGTATGAACATAGTTTTTATCACCACCACCCTTGAGACCACGAATATCAATCTGATTCTCTACAGGTTGCTTGATGACCGTGCTTTTATTGTACCCGCTTTGCTTTACAGATACGCTAATAGCCTCGTTATTTTTTATAGTTATATTACTCACTTACGTCTTCGTTTACCTTGAATATCCCGTACATCCAAGTGATGACAGTAGATCCTTGTGAAGACTGTAGGTCATATACATAAATCCCACCTTCAATACCCGCCATAACAGTTGATGAAGCAGTGATTGTGAGGAGTCCGTTGTTGTCTCCTGTAAAACCAAAATCATTAGCTAAATCATCGTTAGAGTCACCGTCTAGAAGAGCTGTTGTTGAGGTATCCGCCTCACGGACTTGCATCATCCATTCGTACCCCGAAGAGAGGTCAATAGCTACACCATCTTCATCTTTAAAGGTTAATTCTAAAGTAAATGTATCCCCACGTCTAGTGGTAATATCTACTCTGTTTGCTATGTCTAGGTTTATGCTGGTTGCCATATTACAAAGGTACTAATTTACTGATTATCAAATAGTTGAGAAAGAAGGTCTTCGCTTTGCTCTTCAGTTAACTCACCACGCTTTCCTTGTCGTTGAGATACCAACTTTGATTGTTCTACCGCTTGCTTTTTTATACGACTATCTTTAGCTTTTTCTCTCTTGTCTTCAGCACTTTGTTGGAATCCATACTGACGCTCAAGATTAGTATCACGTGTTTGCGACTTTATTTTTTCAAGCTCCATCTTAAATCCATACTCAACTTCTAGCAGTTGTGCTTTTGCCTGGGCTTCAATTTGAGTTTTCTGCGCTTCTAGTTGTGCTTCCATTTGCATCTTCTGTGCTTCCAACTGAGCTGTTACTTGTGCCGTTTGTTGATTAGCTTGAGCTTGCATTTGAGAGTTTTGTTGAGCCATCTGCTGACGTTGCTTAATACGCTTCTTACGTCTAACAACTAATAATCGCTCTGCTTGATCTACATCTTTTAATCTACGGATAGCCATTGCATCTTCAATATCAAGTTCCCCTTGCGCGATAGACTGCTGAATGTTTTGCTCCAAATAAATTTTATCCTCATCGTTCATGTTTGTTACCACACGAACACCGAAGTTATACATGGGTAAATCTTTAAATGAAGACAAAATGCTCATATTGGTCTCACCTACAGCTTTCTCGTATACTCTATATAGAATAGATTCTGGAGATAGTACTTGTAGACACTTTACGATGTCTTCGCAAACTCTCTTGTAGAGAACTTGTGATGCATAGGTGATATCGTATATAGCGTTATTAGAGGCAGAGATTGCCTGTTGTCTAACGCCTACGAGTGAGTCACCTTTAGGGGTTGATCCATCAACAACTTCATTAAGACCCGTAGTATCACGAATCATGTTGAGATATTGATTGTATAGTCCAATGAGTTCTTGGATATTACGTATAGCATTTCCAATCTCACGAATTGGAGGGTTTTGGAATCCACCCTCTGGATTTTTAGAGCGGTAATAAAACACACCCGTTTGTTCGTAGATATCTTGAAGTTCTAAGGGTTGAAGTTCTCCACCTCTTCCGAGTTGAACATTTTCTAATCCTTCAATATCAATGATAAGACCATCGGGCTTTGCTTTAGCAATAGATTGCTGTAGCTTTAAGTGAGAGAGTTGCATCATATCAGCGTACTGCTTGATACTAGAAACCATACTCTTAGGCATCATCTTACGTAAATTTGTTGCAATAACACTATAAGACATCCGTGTCTTAGATATGTCATGAACATTACGAGGTAAGTTTTTCTTTAAACCATAGTCAAAAAGATACTTAGTGCCTATAACGTACTTACCGCCATATACCGTAGCATGTTCCATCTTATGAGCTTTTCGCTCAAATACACTACCCGAAGGTAGATGTACTTCTTCTTGACCTTTGTAGTAGAAACCAACGTTTCCAAAACGTGATTGCTTCTCTTCAAAGTATAAACAATCCGTAGACATGAACTCAAAGTCTAGTACCTCAATGACATAATCGTCATATCCGAATACTGTCTTATTCATTGTTTTGTCATACTGACTATTGCCTAATCTTGTAGGGTCATTAGAGTAACGATTCTTTACTTGACGTGCCATCTCCTCGTAAGTCTCTTCTTCAAACTCATTACGAGATATACGCTTTAGCTCCTCAATCGTCATTCTTTGTATATGTCCCGCATACTTCAAATCAGACATTGTAGCGTCTTCAGTTTGAGAGTGTACGAAATATTCAGGATCTACATACTTAGTAGATATACCATAGTTAGGATCGTTATCACGCTTAACCACTGCCATACCTACTGCTACTAAGTCCTCAACCGCTCTACGATAAGTCTTCTCAGGGAAGTCATTCCATTGTAGGGTTAGGTTTGTAGCTATTTGTGCTGCTATTTCAGAGGCTACCTTAATATTTGTGTCTAGGAATATCTCCGCTTCTTCAGGGCTATCGGGCAGTTTATCTACATCAATCCCTGGATTTAATCCCGCTTCCTTCATTTTATTGAAAAACTCGCGGTTCTCAACACCTGCTTGAATCTCAGCTTTCTTACGCTCCTTCTCTGTAAGCGATAGTGGGTCTACGGCTTCAAGGTTAGGATAAGGTTCTCTTGAAAGAATCTTGTTAACTACTATTTTTACGAATTTAGGAATAATGGGTACTGGAGACCAATCAATGTTCAGCAGTGTTCCGTCCCCATTGTTGGGGTCTAGAGAGTTAAGTACCTGCTTGTATTTAGATGTATCTTGTGTTCCATTCGCATAATCTCTATTCGTATTGAATTCCTTCATCCTGCGACCATAGAGAGAATTAGTTTCATTTGAAGAACCCCATTGACCTACGATAGCACGTGCGTACTTGAGTCCGTAAGACTTAGCTGATTTTTCAACAAATGACGCTAACGGGTCTGGAAAGCTTCCGTAGTTCTTTGTACTTGACATATTCAGTATATTGGTAAACCCACTTTTATGCAAATATACTAAATACCTGGTAGCTAATTATTTAGAACTCTCTAGGCTTATATCTCCTAAAAAAGACTTTTTCACTTAGGTCGGTTTTCTTTACTTCTTTAATAGCCTTCTGTGAGGCTAATAATGCAAGTCCTGCGGATATCGTCATATCAAACTTTGTACGGTCATCAATATTAAAACCAATCCAATCCTCTAAAGTGCGGTTGAAATACATCCTTCCATAGTTCCCTGTTTCATTATTTAAACCTACATGTTCGTGTACATAAGCTTCAATAGCCTGAGCGTGAGCTTGAATTACATCCTTGGAGTTTGAGGGTATACCTTTAGTCTTTGAATTTTGCGCAGACCCAGGAGGGGTAAGGTGTTCGGGGCGATTCATCACATATTCATCATATCCTCTAGCTTCAAAATAACGTACAATTCCGTACTTGTTATTCTCTATTAAAAGTGGATATCCGTAGAATACTGATGCCATCAATATATCTTCATAGAATATCCTAGCTAGCGGTGGTCTCTCTGCATACTCCGCAATAAATATATTAGAGGGATGCTCCATGTTAAACTTGTTATAGAAATGACATGCTCCCTTAGAACCACGTCCATCTACTGTTTTATCAAGATCATAACTATCCACTCCACCTACGCCTATGAGTGAATTTCCAGGATGGTACTTGCCGTACTTAGATATCTTTTTATTCCTTGTTTCTTGAGGAGGAAGCCATGAAACTCGCCATTTACCATTTTTATCTGGAGACCACACAACTTCACTGTCTTGAACCCCGTCTTTCCACATAAAATTACCACGAACTACAGGAGAGGGGTATACCTCTTCGTTATGAGAAATCTGTTCGTATATCTTACCGATATTAAAATGAGAGGATTTTGTAGAGTCACGGAATGCCTCATCTTCTGAGAATGGAAACTGACGTATAACCTCATTCAATTCGTAGGGGTCACCCATTAGTGCTTTACGCTCATTGTTGAGGTAAGTCTTTGCACCTATTTCTATAACTTCTCCGTCCAATCCTTCCACGGGTTTTTTCGGGTCGTCAATAACAGGGTTTCCGTGTTTATCAAAGAATCCCTCAAGCGCATCATATGCAGGTATAAAAATTTTGTATAACCCGCTTTTTGTTCTTCCGTTGGAGTTTCTTTCATAGGGGTCAGAGTTGTAGTACAACTTTTTAAACTGAGACCCGCCACGGTCTAAAGGGTTTACTGTTGAACCGACTAATGCCTTTCCAATCACTCTACGACCTACTATCAAACACGTTCTATGTATACGCCATACGTCTTGAATGTCTAGTGGTCGCTCCCACTTTCCTGCTTCGTCAAGGTACAACATATGGAGCTTCTCCCCATCGTATGCGTTAGCGGTAGTATTCTTCCAGTTGATGAGAGTATCTAATGCTTCCCCTTTATGTGAAGTCTTGTTGTTCTTGGTAATACGCTTGGAAGGTTCACGAAATGCAAGTTCCATACGTGGATTCGTTGTACCGTCTTGTATAGGCTTAAAGAAGAATGGATAGCTTCTAAATATAGGCACAACCTTCTTCATGAATATATTCTCCTGGGCATCCTTACCTGTCTTAGACATAATACCTAGGAGCTTATCTTTCACTTGCGTACCCTCATCTACCTCAATACATGCACTCATATTAGTATATCCCGAACGTCTACACTTGGTATATATCTGCCCTAGTGATCGGGGGTCTACCTCACATGCTAAGAAGTGAGTAAATAGCTTACGCTGAAAATCAAGGAATGAGGGGTAACCTATATCAATTTTGCTCCATTGAAGCATCATGTAGTGTCTGCCTGTCAAGTAAGTGGGAACGCCATTATTATAAAACCATACCCCCTCACGTCTACGTGTAAATTCCTTTTGAACATATGGGGTGTACTTATTTCGGAATTCTCGTGGTGCTTCAGCCCACTCATCCATAGAGCGTATACTTAACAAGTCCTTCGGCATAGGTTCTCTACGCCAATACTGCTCCTCTTTAGGCAACCCATGAAAAAGTATCTCCTTGTCGCTAGGTACTTTGGGAAGTTGAATGCAAAGACCTGAAATATCAATAACCTCGCCACTCGTATCGTTTGGGCAAACATTTACCACGGGGTCTTCGTAGTCCTCTATATCAACTAGTCCTGCCATTACTTGCTAAATCTTTCCGCAAACCCTCCAGAGAAGTCATTCTCTTCCGCCATACCACCGCTGTCTTTCAAGGAACGTATCATGTCTTCTAACCGCTGACGCTCTTGTAGTAATTCACGTGCATCGGTTGCCGTTTGCTTTATAGATTGTAGTTCGGCTTTACGCCCCGATCCTGAAAGTTCAGCATCCACGGGTTTCTTCACCTCTTCAATCATATTGTTGATGGCTATCTCCATAGCCCCCATCAATCGTTGTGCAGCATCTAATGATGTGAATTTTTTTTTAGGCATTGCGAACGTATAATAAGTCATCGTTTCTCATTCTCCAAAGTGTCTCACCCTTCACCTCCATGGCGTAGTCTGAGTGCTTTGAGAAATAAACTTTATCACCAACCTTCGCACCAAGGTATGCCAACTCTTTATTAGCATATCTAATGAATCCGTGGTCAGCGTCCTTATCCTCTTCTAGAATAATAATGCCCTCAACGATTTTTTCAGTAACCTTTTGAGGTTGCTCCACAAAAACCCAATCCGATAACATATGTATCTCCCCACTAGGTGTCTCATATGCATAGGCGTGAGAGCCGTATCCACCATTCGGGTCATACCTTACCATGTATAGGTCATCCTCTAGGTGTAGACTTTTCTCCACACACACGTGATGATGGAAGTACAGTATATCCCCAGGATTAGCACCCACCTCATGGCGCGCAGGAGTAGATACTATTTCCGCATAATTAATGCGGTTACCAAATTCGTCAAACTTTGAAGCGAGGTACATCTCTTGCCCCGCAATAGAAATTGTGTCCTTAAACTTCTTTGGAAGTCGGACAACAAACATGCCTAATGCTCTCATACTAAAAGTTGAGGTCGTACTCCACTATACACGGCATATTTACAACTTCCTTCCAAAACATAGTCCCGTCTTTCGGGTGTTCTATGAATATGTTGTAGCTACGCTCGCCAGTTTTGTAGTATCCTCTTTCATTAAATTCAATTACTACTATTTTATTATCTCCTACGCGCATACCAATATAGTATGCCATAGCATCCTTCGGGTTTTGCCCGATCACAATCTTACGTATTAAATTCATTTTTAATTTAGTGTGTCGTTACCAAACTTATCTATCCACCAGTCTATTGTACCCTCCTCTGGAGCGTTATGATCTTCCGTTGCTTGCTGTATAAAAGCTAACAACTCATCAAAATCATCCAAATTAGGTGCGTTTGAGGTGAACGCGATTTGTACTTTAGGCTCTTCTAAGTCCCAATCGGTGTGGGAAGCGCCAATAGCCATAGTAATCTCTTCTTCAAGACCGTATTTATCCAATAACCCCTGTATTTCCTTAGCTTTATCGGTGAACTCTTGTAGAAAAAGGTCTATGTTGGTCATCTTAATTAGTATTTTTATCAAAAATAAGGAATTTAATGAAGTCTAAGAGGAGTAAGAAGAAGAAGATGCGAGAATTCGCTAAACTCCGCTCCTATGAATACAATCGGGAGCGTAATGGGCTTAAAAACCTAGATTTATCACTCAAGTACATGCGTGATGAACACCAAATAAACTACACTTTTCTAATGATTATGCTTTTTTGCTATGATTTGGAGTTCTGGACCGCTGATTACGTAGCTGAACAGCTAAATAGGAGCAGTAAAAAGGTGAAGGAGTTGTTTATCTACCCCGCCATGCATCGGGACTTGGTATATAAGCACTTTGATAGGCTATCTCCAGGGAAAATGACCCATGAGGAGCATCTTTTTTATGAGGAAAGTAAAATGAGCTACCGAGTTCGCTACGCATTGACGCAGAAAGCCCGATTGCTCATTCAGAAATTCTATACTATGTTAGAGGATTAGCCCTTTTTGTGGGAGTATCCTTGCTTTTTGAGACGTAAGTGATCCGCCATGGTTTTTGCCATCACCGATTTACCATCTTTGTACATGTTGTGAGCCTTAAAGACCTTACCACCTTTCTTGTAGTTCTTTATTACTTCACCACCAGACTTAAACTTTCTTCGTCTACCCTTCTTGTTACCACGTGCCGCAGCCTCTTCCCTCATTCGCTGAATATCAGGATCGTCAGCAAAGGGGTCAGAATCCCCGAACGAAGACTCTCCAAAGGAACTCTCAAAGCTATCTTCAATTGAAGGGGCTTTTACGTCTTTTACAGCAGGGTCTACATTGTAAGCTTTCATAGCCTCATTGCTCTTGTGTCCCTTTGAGTTTATGAACTTTTCAATTTGCTCTGTCTTTTGAAACAAATCTAGGTTTGAGAAGTCATTATCTAAATGTTCATTAAAAGCAATCAATCGGTCAGCCTCCTCACCCTTGAAGCTCATGTTTCCAATGTTGTATTCTGATTTACTCTCAGGACTTGTCTTTGGGGGGTCAACAGGTGCTTTGCCTCCTGTCTTATAAACCTTACCACCC
>DNHN01000106.1 GCA_003485825.1 Bacteroidota bacterium
CTTTGTGAGTACGGTTCCGACCTCTACAAAAAAAGCCCTTCAGAATTTTCTGAAGGGCTTTTTTATTGTGAAACGAGTACGATTACAAATCTGCTTTGCGCTCTATATCAAAAACTCCTTTTGATATATCTAATGTCTGTCCCGTGTTATTGTTCTTTACTTTACCACTAAAGGTACCTTTGATACGTCCGCCTACAGCACCATATTCAGTTACTGTAATAGTAAAAGGTGTGGTTAGTGCAGAGTATTCTTTTCGTTTAAGATCTCCGATAATTCCCGTTCCTATTTGGAATGCAGTACCATCATTATCTTCTCTAGAAAATAGCTTAGCAGTTTGGCCTGGTACTTCAATATTAAAATCTATTGCTCCATTTGTAGGATCTGAACCGTATAAAATAATTTCGGTCACGTCAGATGTGCTGTTATACCTTGCAAAGGTTCGCTCAGTCTCTGTTTCAATATTATTGTACGCAACTAATCCCACAGTCACTTGATTTTTAGCAGAAGTTTCCTCTGTAGTATCTGTGTTTCCAGTCATAGGCGTAGGAACAGGATCATCTCCTCCACAGCCAGTTATAGTAGATCCTACTAGTAAAGCTGCAAAAACAAAAATTATAAAACTTAAATTCTTCATTTGATATTTTGATATATGATTTATTAATTAACTTGATACAATAATACAACACTTTTTTTTAACACAAAACGATAGATAGTCTCATCTATTAATTAATAGTAAGTTCCGCATGAGACTTAATTTCACGGGAACTATGTTGTGTCATATCTCGCCCATCTGTACTTCCTATATATGTGTGATTTTCGTCCTTGACCAACAGGTAGGACGATTCTGGCAAGCAAACCACCCGTTGCTTTGGATTTGCAGCCAAATACTCAAATAACCTTTGCTTTCTTGATTCTCCCCCGTGGTTTAGGAGAGTGAGCTCTGTATAATGTGCATTTATTTGATACGGAACCAAGCTTAACGCATTAAATGATACTGGTTCTACTATCGGCATGTCATTCGTTGTACATATAGTAGGGCTAGTTATGTTACTTCCTGCACTCCAGCCTACATACGGTGTACCGTTTAGTACTGCTTTCTGAATTAGACTATCTAGTTTTAACTCTTGTAACATCTTCAGAAGGTGGAATGTATTACCTCCTCCAACTAATATTGCCGAAGCATTACGAATAGCCTCCTCCTTATTCTGAAATGTATGTATCCCCGTCACTTGAATGGAGCGATGAGCTAGAGCTTCGTTCACCTTCGCAGTATAGTCATCGTATGAAAACCCGACACCAGCATAGGGGATAAAAATCAAATTATCTGTCGCCTCACCTAAAAAAAATGCAATGGTGCTCTCACACCATTGCATATATTTTTCACCGTAGTTGGTGCTGTTACTTAGTAATAATAATCTCACTATTTTTCTTGAGGAACGTCATTAGGAAGGATATCGAGTAGCTCCACCTCAAAAATAAGTGTAGAGCCAGCAGGTATAGGTCCTGTACCTCTATCTCCATAAGCTAAAGCTGGTGGTATTACTAGCTCATACTTAGAACCTACTGCCATCATTTTGAGTGCTTCTGTCCATCCAGGAATCACTTGGTTTGTCAAAAACTCAGCTGGCTCTCCTCGCTCTACAGAACTGTCAAATACGGTCCCATCAATAAGCTTACCCGTATAATGCACCTTTACTTTGTCACCGTCTACAGGTATAGCTCCGCTACCTTCAGAAATCACTCTGTACTGCAGTCCAGTCTCTGTAACCTTAACTCCATCTTTCGCTTTATTTTCTGCTAAGAAAGCTTCTCCAGCTAACTTAGACTCTTCGCTTTTTGCTTTTTCTTTCTTATCGAAATAAGCATTCATAAAGTCTCCTGCAACAGCCTCATCTATTTCTACTTCTTTACCCTCTAAAACACGCTGCACTCCGGTAAGAAAAGACTTATTGTCTAATTCGTTTATTCCGCCTTTGGTCGTTAAACCTTTCGCATAACTGGTACCTAACAGGTAACTAACAGAGTCTAACTCAGTAGCTAATTCAGTAGGTTTAGAGGTATCTATAGCAATCCCCTTTTGTGTGCAAGCACTCATTAAAAGTACTGCTGATGTAAGTGTTAAAATGTATTTCATTGTTTTAATTATTAATATTTTAAAAATGTTTAAGCATCTACAGTAAACCCTGCATATAGCTCTTCTCGTCTAACTTGTAATTCTTTATCTTCTCTGTATGAGTCATAGTCACTTGTTTTATCTACCACTCCATTCGGTCCTATCTCTATCACTCGGTCAGCTATACTCTGTATAAAGTGATGGTCATGCGAAGTGAAAAGTACGCTTCCTTTATAGTCTTTCAAACTGTTATTGAATGCCGTAATACTTTCCAAATCTAAGTGATTAAGTGGTTCATCTAACATCAGCAAATTTGGGTTAGATAACATAAGCTTCGAAATCATACACCGTACCTTTTCTCCACCACTCAATACATTACATTGTTTTAGCGCTTCATCTCCGCTAAACAGCATTTTACCTAAGAAACCGCGAATAAATGTTTCATCCTTTTCTTCAGAATATTGACGTAACCAATCCACAAGGCTCAAATCTGAGGTAAAGTACTCGTCATTATGATTTGGTAAATATGCTTTATTTATGGTAACTCCCCATTCTATGCTGCCACTATCCGGTTCTATTTCACCATTTAATACCTGGTAAAACTTGGTTGTAATAATGCTATGCTTTGAGTATAAGAAGACTTTATCTCCTTTATTCATGCTAAAGGAGATATCCTTAAAGTAAGGCGCTAGAGATAAGTTGGTAACGTTTAATATTTGGTCTCCTGCTTCACGTTCTTGGACAAATATGATGGCCGGATACTTTCTACTTGATGGTTTTATTTCATCCATATTCAAGTTTTCAAGCATCTTCTTACGTGATGTAGCCTGCTTAGACTTCTTTACGTTTGCACTAAATCGTGCGATAAAGTCCTGAAGCTCTTTCTTGCGTTCCTCTGCCTTCTTATTTTGATTTTGCTGCTGACGAAGCGCTAGTTGGGAACTTTCATACCAGAAAGTATAATTACCTCCAAACTGACTTATCTTGTTAAAGTCTATATCAACTACCTGAGTACATACGGCGTCTAAGAAGTGCCTATCGTGAGATACTACTATTACTAGATTAGGGAAATTCAGTATAAAGTTTTCCAACCATGATACCGTCTCTATATCTAAGTCATTCGTAGGCTCATCCATCACAAGTATATCTGGGCTACCAAATAAAGTCTGGGCGATAAGTACACGAACTTTCTCATTATTACTGAGATCCTTCATCAACATATGATGCTTGTCCTCCGTAATACCAAGCCCCCCCAAAATCTCACCTGCTTCACTCTCAGCCATCCAGCCGTTCATTTCAGCAAATTTTTCTTCTAATTCTGCGGCCTTTATACCATCCTCCTCACTGAAATCTTCCTTGGCATAAAGTGCATCCTTTTCTTCCATGATGCTATACATTACTTTATGTCCCATCATAACGGTAAGAAGCACCGGATGCTCATCATACGCAAAGTGATCTTGACTGAGCACCGCCATGCGTTTACCTTTCTCTATGGAGACGTGACCAGTGGTAGATTCCATCTCACCCGTCAGCACCTTCAAAAAGGTAGACTTTCCTGCTCCATTCGCACCTATAATACCATAGCAGTTATTGGTATTAAACTTTAGGTTTACTTCGTCAAATAGGACTCTCTTCCCAAATCTTACCGATAAATTGTCTACTGTGATCATTGCTTGTTAAAAAGGCTGCAATATTAGGAGTTTATATTGGGAATACGGAATACTTAGACTATTATTGACTAGTAAAAAAGTCTACAATTAACTTTTAAACCATAAATGATAGAATAGAATGAATAGTACTACTACACTAATATTAGGTATGGCCTTGGCTATCACTATGTGGGGAATGGGATTAAACCTGGTCATAGATGATTTCAAACACGTATTGAGAAATCCAAAATTGGTTTTATTGGGCCTGCTTAATCAGCTGATTCTACTGCCAATTATTGCTTTTATATTAGTATCCCTAATGCCTTCTACCCCAGAGGTAGCTGTTGGTATTATGATATTGTCTGCTAGTCCTGGAGGACCTACTTCTAATTTGCTCTCTCTCTTAGCTAAAGCGGATACGGCTCTATCTGTTACGCTTACAGCCATCACCAGCGTAGTTACGATATTAACCATACCCTTTATAGTCAATATCGCGTTAGAACATTTTGGTGGACTAGGACAAGACATACAACTGCCCATCTCAGAAACTATTTTAAAGATGGTATTGGTAGTTATCGCTCCAATGATCTTGGGGATGCTCATAAAAAGAAACTCTCCCTCCTTTTCCGAGAAGATGGAGCGACCAATTCGAATTCTATCCGTGTCGCTGCTCGCACTTATCATCATAGGAATTGTAGTAAAAGAAAAAGAAAACATCGTTTCTTACTTTTTAGATGCAGGACTATTAGCTTTAGCATTAAATGTCATTACCGTTGGTTTGGGACTATTCACTGCTAAAGTATTTAGACTTGGAAAGCGATCTGGTGTGACCATTGCGTTAGAATCTGGCATTCAAAATGGAACCATGGCCCTTTTTATTGCTGGCACACTCTTATCTAATGCTGCATACGGAATCGCTCCGGCGGTGTACAGTTTGATTATGTATATCACTGGTGGATTAGTGGTGATGTACAGTCTGAAAAAATAAAATACACTAGCGGTCCAATAATTGTTTACCTTTGTAGTATACAAACGAGATAAAAATGGCATCAATATTTACTTTTTTTAGCTTTTGCCAAAGCGGTCTCTTGTAATATTTCAACACAATTTTTATAAATACAATGAACATTTTCGTAGCAAGTTTGCCATTCAGTGCAGACGATCAAGACCTTAGAGAAATTTTTGAGCCATTTGGTGAAGTAACTTCTGCTAAAGTAATTTTTGACAGAGACAGAAACAGATCTAAAGGGTTTGGTTTTGTAGAGATGGCAGATGACGCATCTGCACAAAACGCAATAGCTGAACTTAACGAGTCTTCTTTCGAAGGAAGAGACTTAGTAGTAAAGGTAGCTGAAGACAGACCACAGAGAAACGATAGATATTAATACGATAGTTAATCAATTCTCCTAAAGAGCCCAAGGCATTAGTCTTGGGCTCTTTTTTTTAACCTTGAGTCACTTCCTTGAAATACTCCTCCAGCTTCACAGCTATCTTGTCCCAACTGAACCGAGTCCTAGCGATAGCTAACCCCTGCTCTCCGACTTCTTGACGCTTAGCTGCATCAGCTAGTAACATAGTTACTTCTTCTATGAATTGAGATTTCTCTTTGGCCAGTATCACCCCTTGACCGCTTTGTATCTGTAGCCCCTCAAAACCTATGTGCGTACATACCGTAGGTACACCCATGGCCATCGCTTCTAATACCTTATTTTGTGTACCAGCACCAAACCGAAGTGGAGCTATGACTACGCTAGCATCAGCGTACATATCTTTAAGGTCAGGGATAAAACCAGTCACCTCTATCCTATCACCTGCTAATTTTTGGACAGCATCCACTGGTCGCTGTCCAGCTATTATGAATTTGGTTTTGGGATTAACCTTTGATATCGCAGGCCACATCTCTTTCACAAAGTACTGTACGGCGTCCACATTAGGCGCATAGTCCATATTCCCTGTGAATAATAATGTATGATTATGCGAGTAATCGTGCCCTTCCTTTACGTCGAATGTATCTAAGTCTACACCGTTTAAGAGAATATCTATGTTATCTGTCTTATGTAGTTTTTCTAAGTACTTTTTATCTTCTACTGAACAGACCAATGTCTTGTCATATGCAGTAATTACTTTCTCTGCCTTGGTAAGTCTCCCAATTTCAATGCCGTCAATTAAACGATTAATTAAAGGTCGGTCTGTTTCGTTACGGCGTTTAAAATACAAAGAAAATGCATCGGGTAAATCCAATATCTTAGGCATATCTAAATGCTTCGTATACTGACTCATACGCAAATGTTGCGTGTGCACCACATCTATATCATACCGGTCTAATGCAAATTTTACCATTCGCTTCATCTTGCTACTTTTAAAATATGCAACTTGCAATGGCGTTTTGGAAAACAATGCGGGAATACCATTTAAAATAGACCTCCATTTGGGCAAATAGACCAGTTCTATTTCTTTAAAAAATGGCTGGATATCCTTGAGGTAGTTAAGTTCGTCCCTAGACTCATAGAACGTAACCAAGTATAAATCATGCTTAGCCGCCAGTCGCTTAGTAAGATTATAAATCTTAAGCTTATCCCCTCTGAAAGGAGGGTAAGGAAATCTATTGGCTAGGAAAAGGATATTCACCGCGACAAATATGTGGTATAAAATCTTAAAAACTGTGACTTACCAAAATCCCTGAAGCCATTTTTAAAATTGTATACTTGCAATACCTTATTTATGAAAAATATTGCACTTACCTTTTGTATCCTTTTTGCGGTTCAACTCGCTTACTCACAAGACACTATTCGCGTAAAAGCTTTTGACTACAATAGTCAAACTAGAGATACCATCGTTACCTTTCCAGAAGGAACGGACTCGTACCGGCAGATTCTTATGCTATACAATATGAGATGTAAAGGTGCACGTGTAAGCACGGGAAGCAATCGAAATCTTGGCTGTGGAGAATGGGATTATAGTTGCAATACTTACGTGGAGGACAATAGTAGAACTGATTCGCTATCTGCTAGCACCGCTGACTATTTTATCTCGGGGTTTAGCGGTAATGAATATAATTATAGTAACTCTCCTACAAACACCCATTATCGAAATATTCAAAAGAAAGCGACACTAAACATGGTAACTGACTCATCATCAGGATCTGTGGGTGCAGGAAACAATGAGGTCACTTATATGATTCCAATCAGTAATAATCCAGAAAGTGGTTATGCAGGAAAATCTCAGTTCATCTACTCTGCGGAAGAGCTAATAGCTGCTGGAGTATCCGCAGGTGAAATTGATGCAATAAGTTTAAATGCTAAGAACGTTGCTCAAGTAGCAAATCTACAGATCAATATCATGGCAACTTCGAAAGATTCCTTTCAGTTATCAGATTTAGATTTACAAGGATTTACAAATGTGTTTAGCGATGATATTTCGTTTAACGCCTCCAATAAATTAATCACCTTCCATACCCCTTTTGTTTGGGATGGAAGTTCAAACCTAATTTTTGAATTTTCTGCTAATAGTAAGCCTATATCTCTGCTTGAGATAGAAAGTCATGCCATTGACTCCACCGTGGGTATCGTTGCATTCAGTGGACATTCACTGTATTTCGACGGTGCTTCAAACTATGTCGAAGCGAATAGTTTTAAAGGAATTTTAGGAACAAATGATCGTACCATAGAGGCTTGGATAAAAACAGATAAAGTGAATGGAGAAATATGCAGCTGGGGAAATGATGCATCTGGAGAGAAATGGGTTTTTAGAGTAAATGGAGATGGGACTCTACGCACAGAGGTAAACGGAGGAGGACTAAATGGTACGACAAATATTGCAGATAATCAATGGCATCACGTAGCTTGCGTTTTTTCTGGAACTGATGTTTCTGATATAAAACACTATGTAGACGGTGTGCTTGAGACAAATGGCGCTTTAACGAATAGGTCAATTAATACAACTGCAGGAATAAACGTAAGAGTGAGTAGAGGTATAAATAACAGGTACTTTAGAGGCGATATTGATGGATTACGCATCTGGGATGAAGCTTTGACAGCTACTAGAGTCGCAGATGTTAAAAATAGACTTATCAACCCACATGATGAACGCATTGTCCTAAACTATAAATTTGATGTAGTGAATAGTGATATAGTCCTGTGTTCTGCCATAAATTCAAAACCAGGAACAATTATGGGCAACCCCACATATAATTCTTTGCGTGCACAACAAATTTTTAAAGATTTTTACATTTCACCATATAGACCTAACATTCGTGTACATCAAGGTAATTTTGATTTCACCATTTCAGAAGTTTTTGATTTTGATTTAGTGCCAAATCACCCCAACAGTGTAACCAGATATACAATCAAAAGTAACGTAGGTACCAACATTGATGATGAAAAAGTAATTGCAGAAACCTACAATAAGTGGGATGCAGATAAGAAAGAATATTTCTATGATGAAAACAACGTGCTGTATGATTCTGCTTCCGTTACGAGCGACGGCACTATTACCGTAGGACAACTAAATTACGTACGAAGGTGGCCTTCTCGTTTAGAGATAATGTCTTTTGTAACTCCTTACGGTATCGGACTAGATTTAGGTGCTGAAGGTAAAACATGGACTTTCGATATGACTGATTTTACTCCTATTCTAAAAGGAGAAAAACGAATATTCCTGAGTAGAGGAGGTCAAAACCAAGAAGAAATGGATATTGAGTTCCTATTTATAAAAGGGACTCCAGCGAGAGAAGTCTTAGATATCAAACAAATATGGCCTACGCAGCAGTATCAGCCTAACTTCTCACAAATTTTAGCAGATGATGTGTACTTCCCTCCTGTAGCTTTCAATACGTTAGACTCCGCAAAGAGTTTTAAAATAAGAAGTGCTATCACAGGTCACGGGCAGCAAGGAGAGTTTATACCTAGAACCCACTTTATCAAAGCCAATGACCAAAATTTTGAAAGGTCTGTATGGAAAGCTTGCGGTAAGAATCCGGTATATCCTCAAGGCGGTACGTGGATTTATGACCGTGCAGGATGGTGCCCAGGTATGGCTACCGATTTAGCTGAATATGAAATAAGTGATGTCTCCGGTGGCGATGTAATCACCTTAGACTACGGTATAGCTAATGGAGAAGGAGATTCTCGCTACATCGTAAATAATCAAATCGTAAGTTATGGTAAGTACAATCACGGATACGATCTAGGAATAGTAGATATCATGGAACCTTCCAATAAGGTAGAACATGCATTGAATAATCCAATGTGTATCAATCCTAAAATGAAAGTAGTCAACAATGGAGTGAATACCGTAAACAGTATTACCATAGAATATTGGGTTAACGACCCTAGCAATAAGCGTAGCTTTACGTGGCCCTGCTTCTTATCTACAAATGGAGTAGAGGAAATACATTTCCCTATAGACAATGGTATCTGGAGTAGTGCAGTCCCTGGAGACAGTAAGTTCTACGCTAAAATAGTAGCCATAGACGGCAATCCCGGAGCAGATGAAGATGCGAGTAACAATACCTATGTCAGTGAGTTTGAATTCCCTGAGGTATATCCAAGTAACTTCTACCTATTCTACAGAACTAATAACGCAGCCGATGAAACTTCTGTAAAAATAGAAGACGAGTGGGGCACGGTAGTATTCCAACGGGATAATCATGCAAATGCTACCATCTATCGCGACACATTAAATCTTGGTCTAGGGTGTTATAAACTCACCATAGATGACAATGACAATGATGGCATCAGTTTTTGGGCAAACAATGATGGCTCTGGATTTTTTAGATTATGGGAAGTAGGTGGAAGTATATTCAAGACTATCCAACCCGATTTTGGAAGTCAATCCATCGTAAACTTTACCGTGGCACATACACTGGATGTCCCAGAGCATGAAGTAGACTTAGGATACCATTTATACCCCAATCCTTCTACTGGCCAGATTACGGTAGATGGTGGAGATATGCAAGGAGCTGTGCCGACATTATATAATTCAATGGGTCAAGAAATCAACGCGCCAAGTCAACGCACTGAGTCTACACTTACATATGATTTAGAGAACTTTCCTTCCGGAATTTACTATCTTAGCATAGTAAAGAATGGATACACTTGGACGCAGAAAGTGGTGAAACACTAACTCCACATACTTTAGTTATTTTGTGCCTTGTACTCTTTTCAGTGCAAGGCATTTTATTTTATAAAACTCACTGGTAAGTTAGATTGTTAGAACACTAAATAGAAAAGTATAAATACTACCTTTGCAACAATATAATGAGCGAAAGAAAATTAAACACCATAGAAGAAGCCATCGACGAAATAAAAAATGGCAAAATGATTATAGTGGTAGATGATGAAGACCGTGAAAATGAAGGAGATTTCCTTACTGCGGCTCGCAATGTAACTACTGAAATGGTCAATTTTATGGCAACAGAAGGCCGTGGGCTCATTTGCGTGCCACTTACAGAGGAACGCTGCGATGAGTTAGACCTAAACCTTATGGTAGGTAAAAATACCGCTCAGTTTGAGACTCCTTTCACTATATCGGTAGACCTGATAGGCCACGGTACGAGTACAGGTATCTCAGCTTACGATAGAGCTATGACCATTCAGGCTCTTGTAAATCCTCAGACCGATCCTAGTGAATTAGGCAAACCTGGTCATATCTTTCCATTAAGAGCGCGAACTCAAGGTGTCTTACGCAGAGCAGGACATACTGAAGCAGCTATAGACTTCGCTCGATTGGCAGGATTTGAACCTGCAGGATGTATCGTAGAGATAATGAACGAGGACGGCACTATGGCTCGTCTTAAAGATCTATGGGCTGTTGCTGAAAAGCACGATATGAAAATAGTATCGATAGCAGACCTTATAGAGTATAGATTAAAACACGAAAGCCTTATAGAGAAGCAAATCGATGTAAAAATGCC
>DNHN01000005.1 GCA_003485825.1 Bacteroidota bacterium
GGATATGCTATTTGGGAGAAAATGCAGGCTGAACTAGACCGTAGATTTAAAGAAACGGGACACGAAAACGCGTACTTCCCTCTTTTTGTCCCTAAAAGTCTCTTTGAAGCCGAAGAAAAAAATGCAGAAGGTTTTGCCAAAGAATGCGCTGTTGTCACACACTATAGATTAGAGACCGACCCGGACAAACCGGGTAAACTGAGAGTAGATCCTAATGCAAAGCTAGAAGAAGAACTTATCGTACGACCTACGAGTGAGGCTATCATATGGAATACCTACAAAGGATGGATACAGAGCTACAGAGACCTTCCTCTTTTGATCAATCAATGGGCTAACGTAGTTCGTTGGGAGATGCGTACACGTTTATTTCTTCGTACGGCAGAGTTTCTGTGGCAAGAAGGTCACACCGCTCACGCAACCAAAACGGAAGCAGAAGCAGAAACCGATCAGATGGTACGTGTATATGAAGAATTTTCGAGGAACATACTCGCTATACCAACTATTATGGGACACAAAACGGAGAGTGAACGTTTTGCAGGAGCAGAAGACACATTGTGTATTGAGGGTCTCATGCAAGATGGAAAAGCTCTGCAAATGGGAACTTCTCATTTCTTAGGTCAAAACTTCGCTAAAGCTTTTGATGTGAAATTTGCCACTAAAGAGGGAAAACTAGAACACGTATGGGCAACTAGCTGGGGCGTGAGTACCCGCCTCATGGGAGCACTCATTATGGCTCACTCAGATGATGAGGGACTGGTACTTCCTCCAAATCTGGCGCCAATACAAGTAGTAATAGTGCCTATTTACAAAGGATTAGAACAGTTAGAAGCTATTAGTGAAAAGATAGATCCAATTATTAAAAATCTAAGAGCCAAAGGGATCAGCGTGAAGTTTGACGCGCGAGATACGCACAAGCCAGGATTTAAATTTGCCGAGTGGGAACTCAAAGGAGTGCCTGTCCGAATAGCTATCGGGAATAGAGATCTAGAAGCTGGCACGGTAGAAGTAGCACGTAGAGACACTAAAGAGAAGCACTCTTATGAGCTAACCGATATAGAAAACAAAATAGAAAATCTACTCGCAGTGATGCAAGACCACATTTACATGAAAGCTTTGAACTTTAGAGATAACCATACTACATTAGTCAATACGTGGGAGGAGTTTCAAGAAGTGCTAGAAGGTAAAGGAGGCTTTATCTCTGCACACTGGGACGGTACCGCAGAAACTGAAGAAAAAATTCAACAAGCGACGAAGGCAACTATCCGGTGTATTCCTTTCGACAACCCACAAGAAAACGGTATATGCGTATTCTCTGGGAAGCCGAGTAAGGAAAGAGTACTGTTTGCTAAGGCGTATTAGTTTTTGTCTCCCTGAGCGGAGTAGAAGGGTGCACAAAGAGTTGAATGAGTTAAACAGTTATTAGTGAAAACGGAAGAGAAAAAAGAATCTAAACGCTATTCAAAATGGGTATTAGCATTTCTTATCCCCGCAGTTATTAGTGTAATTGGAGGCCTCTGGATAGCACTACGTATTCCTGAATATATAGGTGAAGGAGGGACGACTACAATGAGTATCCCTTTCAGGTATATTTTTACACTTTGGCTATTCTTATTTTTACTTTTTATCTATGCTCAGATTAAAGATTCTTCACTTTTTCAATTGCAGTGGCCAAAAAATCCTAAGATTGCGAGAATTTCAGGGTCTATTCTTACTATTCCTACATTTTCACTACTTTTTTCATTCGCAATTGTACACGCAATTTTTAGTATGCTAAATTATTCTTATGCGACCGATGAAGTTATTATTAACGGGGAGCTTTACAAAAAAGAAATCATAGAAAAAAGGAGAGGTCGAAACATTAAAAAAACCAAAAATTACTACGTTTATTTTAATAAGGACAAACAATTTCGGTTTCAGACTTATAAGACTGTATATGATGAACTTAGAGAAGGAGACAGTTTGGAGTTCAAAGTGCTAAAAGGTAGACTAGACGGATACTATGTTAAAGACTCCTTTAAATTCTCAAGGTTTATCGATACACCTGAAGTTTTGCAATAAAGCAACCCTTTATGCTTACAGTTTAAATTCTAGTAACCCTACTCCTCCCAGACATACTTAAATAGCACTACAGATAGCACCAGCTGCATTACAAGAAGAAGAACTAACACCCCCCAGTCTTGCACATAGTTTAGATTATTTAAAGGAGAAAGCGCTTTGCTCGCCGACTTCAAACTTACCAAGAGACTTGGAATCAGCAATGGCAGACTTAGAATCATAGCTACCAAGCTACTGTTTTTGGCTCCGAGGGCCAAGGCAGAATTAAACGTAAACACAGCAGAATTACACAATGTGAAGAGTAACCCTGTAACCATATACTCCCAAAAGTGCGGGATGCTTTGGGGCAACCAAAACGACATTAATGCAGTTAGCACTACTAAGAAAAAAGCATTCACCAAAAACTGGTAAAGTATCTTAGATACAATAATGGCTCGGCTATCTACTAAGAATTTGTAATAGAGTAAACTGCCTTTATTTTCCATCAAAAAACTCCGTCCTATGTTTTGCACTACGCCAAAGATGAGGACCACGTAGAAGAGGCTGTGCCATACATGATTACTTGCTTCCTTCTGAATGGTATAGATAATGAAGACCGACACTACAAGCAGTAATATCAAAGACCATAGAGCATACTTATTCTTCAGCTCCATTTTGAGCTCTTTTAGAAAAAGTTGTTTTATCTGCTTAATAAGTACAGTTTGCATAAATTTGCCATCGCAAAAGTACATTTAATGTTATACCAATTACACAACTTATCCGCAGAAGAGCAAACGCTTGTACAGAGATCACCAATCTGGATAACGCTACTCATAGCGTGCGCGGACTACGATATCAAGGAGGAAGAGATAGACAGAGCCAAAGAAATCATACATATCAAATCGTTTGCAGTGCAAAACGATGTCAAGAATTTATATAAAAACTTGGATGAGCATGTGGATGAGGAAATAGACTTCGCATTGAAGTCACTTTCTGCCGACGGTGCAGAGCGTATGTTATTTTTGGAGCAGCATATTGCCAAGCTGAACGACATATTTCCTAAACTGGATCATACGTATGCCAAACAACTATACAATAGCCTCGTGAGCTTAGCTACTTCTGTAGCTAGAGCGGAAGGAGGTCTTTTCGGTATACGTAAAATAGGCCAGGACGAGGCTAAGTACATTCACCTACCAATGCTCCAAAAACCTTGAAAAAAATCTTAATAGCAAACCGTGGTGAAATCGCCGTACGAGTGATAAAAACCTGCCGAAAGATGGGTATCTCCACAGTGGCTATTTACTCGGAAGCAGACCGAGACTCTAAGCATGTGCAGCTCGCTGATGAAGCTTTCTGTGTAGGGCCAGCAGCCAGTGCGGAGAGTTATCTGCAAGCGGAAAAAATCATCCAAATCTGCAAAGACAATGCCGTGGATGGCATACATCCTGGATACGGCTTCTTGTCTGAAAATGCAGGCTTTGTTAAAAAAGTAACGGATGCAGGTATCACTTTTATAGGTCCTAGCCCAGAAGCCATAGATCTAATGGGCAGTAAAATTGCGAGTAAGCAGGCCGTAGAAAAATACGGTGTACCCTTAGTTCCAGGCATTAACCATGCCGTAGAAGATATCGCAGAAGCAGCTGATATAGCTGATCAGATAGGTTACCCCGTACTTGTAAAAGCAAGTGCTGGTGGTGGTGGAAAGGGCATGCGTATAGTGCATAAACCCGAAGACCTAGAAAGCCAGATGAGAACTGCTCAAAGTGAAGCTCAAAGTGCTTTTGGTGATCGATCTGTATTTATTGAAAAATTTGTAACTAAGCCTCGCCATATTGAGATACAGCTGATAGCAGATAATCACGGTAGTGTTATTTACCTTCTCGAGCGAGAGTGTTCTATCCAGCGTAGACACCAGAAACTAGTAGAAGAAGCACCTAGCGCTGTACTTACAGATACACTGCGAAAAGAGATGGGAGAAGCTGCGGTAAACGTAGCTAAAGCGTGCAATTATTCTGGAGCAGGAACGGTAGAATTCTTGTTGGATGCGGACCACAAGTTTTATTTCCTAGAAATGAACACACGTCTTCAAGTAGAACATCCGGTAACTGAGCTTATCACTGGACTAGACCTGGTAGCTGAGCAAATAAAAGTAGCTCGAGGAGAAAAACTGGACTACGTACAGGAAGACATCAAAGCTCATGGACACGCCATAGAACTTCGCCTTACCGCTGAAGAACCGGAAAATGATTTTGTACCTGCCATAGGATCTATAGAAAAGTACGACCCACCTCAGCATGAATGGGTTCGGTTAGATGATTTCGTTTACGAAGGCTATGAAATCCCAATCTACTACGATAATATGTTTGCAAAACTTATTGTATGGGGAGAAGACCGCACGCAAGCTATACAGCGAATGATAATCGCGTGTAACGAGTTTACCATAGAAGGTGTGCCCACTACGCTAGACTTTGGACGATTCGTTATGCAACATCCAAAGTTTGTAGAAGGAGATTTTGACACCAATTTCATTGCGCAATACTACACGCCCGAAGCTCGTGCAGAGCAAGATGCAGATTTCAATAAAGCCGCTGCACTTTTCACCTACTTAGAGTTCAATGAACACAAAAAAGTAAAAGTGACGGAGCATTCCTCTGGTAATTGGAGAAGAAGAAATGGTTGATCTTTCTTAATCACCGAAGTAATACTGTCAAATTGCTCAGAGAGTTTAAAAGTTAATTTAAGCCACAGCTCTCAGTCCCTTTTGTTTGTAAAGCGCAAAATATTTACGTTCATAGACCCAAAGCCTGCTTTAAAATTCATTTGGGGCTAAATTGAAGTCCGTTCGCATTTAACTCTTTTTATATTCGCCCCACCTTGAACAAACGAATAGCACAAAGCATCAATATCTCCGAAAAACAAGTAGCCGTTGTACTAAGACTACTTGCTGAAGGGGGAACTATCCCTTTCATAGCTCGGTATAGAAAAGAAGCTACTGGCAGTCTAGATGAGATTGCTATCGAAAAGATAGACAATGCGCAAAAAACACTTAAAGAGTTAGAGAAACGCAAAGCGTCTATACTCGAAAAACTCGCAGAGCTAAGAGTAAATAAGCCCAGCTTAATAGAACAAATAAAAAACTGCTACGACCCCAAAGAACTGGAAGACCTCTACCTTCCCTACAAGCAGAAACGTAAGACGAAAGCCACCGTAGCCATAGAAAATGGATTAGAGCCTTTGGCAAAAATCATCATGAGTCAACGGCAGAACGACATTATGACTCAGGCGTACCGTTATGCACGCAACGGACTAACTGCTGATGCGCTAGAAGGAGCTCGCCATATCATAGCTGAATGGGTCAGTGAGAGTAAAGCCGCACGAGACACCATTAGAACTAGCTTTGAGAGACACGCCACACTGATCGCCAAAGTAGATAAAAAGAAGGCAGCTGAAGCACAGAAGTACAAGGATTACTTTGATTTTAGTCAAACCATACATCGTACACCAAGTCATAGACTGCTTGCTATTTTTAGAGCTGAGAAAGAAGGATTTCTGAAGGTTAAAATAGAAATAGATACGGACAGAGCACTGGAACGACTTGAGCGCATCTTCATTCGCTCCAATACAGATGCCGCTGACCACATAAGGCTGGCCGTAAAAGATAGTTATAAACGACTCCTTGCGCCTAGCATAGTAACTGAAGTGCGCAAAGAAGCTAAGGAAAAAGCAGACCAAGAGGCTATTGAAATCTTTAAAAACAACCTTACCCAATTACTCATGGCTGCTCCACTTGGAAGCAAGAACGTCCTTGCACTAGACCCAGGTTTTAGATCTGGATGTAAGCTTACATGTCTAGATACTCAAGGCAACTTAACACACCACAGCACTGTCTATCCGCATCCACCTCAGAACAAGACCAAGGAGGCTAGTCTTAGCATTGAGAACTTAATTAAGAAACACCATATTGAAGCCATAGCCATAGGGAATGGGACTGCTGGCAGAGATACCGAACAGTTTATAAAGAGCCTTTTACCCAAAGACAGCACCATCGAAGTCTACCTTATTAGCGAAGCAGGTGCATCTATCTATTCTGCTAGCGAGGCTGCTAGAGAAGAGTTCCCTGACTTAGATCTTACCGTCCGGGGATCTGTATCGATAGGCCGCAGGCTTATGGACCCTCTAGCAGAACTTGTAAAAATAGACCCCAAAAGCATAGGGGTAGGCCAGTATCAACATGACGTAGATCAAGGCAAACTAAAAGCGAGCTTAGATAACGTAGTGAGTTTTGCCGTAAATAAAGTCGGAGTAAACGCAAATACCGCAAGCAAACACCTCCTTCAGCATGTGGCGGGACTTGGTCCTAAACTTGGGCAAAATATAGTGGAATATAGAAATACCAATGGGCCATTCAAGACGATAGAATCTATCAAAAAGGTACAAGGTTATGGAGCAAAGGCGTTTGAGCAATCTGCAGGTTTTCTTAGAGTGGTAGACGGGGACAATCCGCTGGATGAGAGTGCTGTTCACCCGGAGAGCTATGCCATCGTAAAAAAAATGGCGTTAAAAAACAATCTTGACCTTAAGCAACTCATCGGAAATGAAACTGCTATAAGTGAGCTTAAACTTCAAGAATTTGTCACTGAAACAATAGGTTTACCCACGCTAAAAGATATCGTCACTGAACTCAAAAAACCTGGTTTAGACCCTCGAGGTGCAGCTAAGACTATCGTCTTTGATGACAGGATTCGCGACATAAAAGATATTCAGGTGGGGATGAGATTGCAAGGCAAAGTGAGTAACCTTACTAAGTTCGGTGCATTCGTAGATATAGGGGTAAAAGAAAATGGGCTTATTCATATATCGGAAATCTCAGATAGGCGTATCTCAGACCCTGCAGAAGTACTACACCTGGAGCAGGCAATAACAGCTAGAGTTATCGAGGTAGACATAGACAGAAAGCGAATAGCCTTAAGTTTAAAAGAGTAATTCCCATAAGGCTCAAAAACTTGATTACTGAGTTTGAATTTACTAACGCTACCTTTGCAAACGCTCATGGAGTCATTCGAAGAATTAAATATCAATCGCCAACTACTCAATGCCATAGCTGATCTTGGTTTTGAAAAGCCCACTCCTATTCAAGCAGAGGCCTTCCCTGTGGGAATGTCTGGACAAAATATAGTAGGTATAGCACAAACTGGTACAGGTAAAACTCTAGCTTACATGCTTCCCATCCTGCAGCAGCTTAAATTCTCAAAGGACTATAAACCACGAGTAATTATACTCGTACCTACCAGAGAACTAGTCGTACAGGTGGTGGACCAGATAGAACTATTTGCTAAATACTTGAGTATCCGCGTACTAGGGGTATATGGTGGTGTAAATATTAAAACCCAAATGAGTGCACTCACACAAGGTGTAGATATTGTAGTAGGAACACCGGGGCGACTTTATGACTTAGCAGCTAACCGCTCTCTACTTCTACAAGAAGTAAAAAAACTAGTTATCGACGAAGTAGATGTGATGTTGGACTTGGGTTTCCGTTTTCAGTTAAACAATATCTTTGAGCTACTCCCTGTCAAACGACAAAACATAATGTTCTCAGCTACCATGACGGAAGATGTCGAGATACTCATCAATGAGAACTTTATCCAGCCAGAATTCATAGCTATAGCCTTAAGCGGCACACCACTGGACAATATACACCAAAGCTGCTATCCTGTAGAAAATTTCTATACTAAAGTAAATCTACTCAGTCATCTATTGAATGATAAAGAAACGTATCAAAAGGTACTTATCTTCATAGACAGTAAGAAAAATGCAGACCGTCTTTTTGAGGCTTTGGAAGAACTACTGTGGGGGCAGATTGTGGTCATCCATTCCAATAAGAGTCAAAACAATAGGCTCGCAGCTATAGAGCGATTTAATGACAACAATGCGCGTATTTTAATCGCTACCGATGTAATAGCACGCGGTCTTGACATCGATGACATTACTCACGTTATCAATTTTGATACCCCTAAGTTCCCAGAAAACTATATGCACCGTATTGGACGTACGGGTAGAGCAGAGAAAATGGGACATTCCATACTATTCTATACCGAAAAAGAAGAAGATTGGAAAAAAGGGATAGAGAAACTCATGGAATACGATATCCCAACGTTGCCCTTTCCTAAAGAAGTAAAAATAAGTAAGGAACTTACCCTAGACGAACAACCACGTATCATAGAAAAGAACCCTCACAAAAAGAGAACCCATGTAGCTGGCCCATCCTTTCATGAAAAAAAGGACAAGAACAAAAAAGATTTTAATCTAGGTGGTGGTCAGAAAATCAAGATAAAGAAGGCGAAGAAGTACAAAAAGCCAATAACTAGAGGTCAAAAAAATAAGGGTAAAGGGAAGTAGTTTCACTCATGAATAGCTGTGCATGAAACTAGACTTAACCTCTTCTTTAGAACTTACAAAAATAATAGGCAGCATTCTCCTAGACGACCTAGCAAGCCTACTCCTTCATCTCGTTGCTGGGATTCTTATCGGAATTGTACTGGTCTATTTCATATATCGCTTATTCAAAGCGAAAGGGTGGTCAAGACGACCGATTCAATCCAGCACAAAACGCATTCTATTCCGTGGTTCTCGAGTGATATTTTATCTGAGCATCATCGGACTGTCCGCTGTCACATCTCTAATAATAGGTAGTCAGCAAATTATCAAAAAAGAAGTAGCACTGGCCGTCGATGAAGGAATTGAATATTACAACGTCCATTATTTCGACGATTTTAAGTTTATCGAAGAAGTATTTGCCTTTTCAGGTCAGGTATACGCCAAAGGAGGAGAACTAAACAAAATAAACCACCATATTGCTGAGGGTATAGTAGATCAGATTTCAGAGAAGCACGGCCTTGGCTTCTTGGGCTCCTACATATTGCACAACCCTAAGAATGACATGATTCAGCAACTGGAAGATTTAGAAAGAGGAATGCTTATTCTTTTTCTATCAAAAAATCTTGAACAGATAGGAGCTGGAGATGTCATAGAACCAGATAAATTAGACAAGGCTTTCTATGCTTGGTTACACGCTGACAGTGAAGCCAATTTAGGAACAATCAGCACCTTTGTTAGTGCCCAAATCACCAAACAACTAAATCCATTAGTCCTCAGTATTTGGTTGCCTTTTTTGATGGTTAACCTATTGGTGATTTCAATTTATCTTACCGAATTAGTGGTCTTTCTATATCGTCAAGATAAACAAACAAATTCTACTGTTCTATTAAACCAAGACGAACAAAGTATTGAAGAAAAAAATAATACTCCTGTGTATTAAATCCTGCTGATACATTCAAAGCACCTGTTTTCAGGTAAACACTCATTCAACTTATTCTCGCTAAATCACTTAATACGATTGCTATATTACCTTTATTGAAAAAATAATAGCACCAACTTAGTAATTTCGGAATACCTTTGTACTTTAACTTATATAATACCATGAATAAAGGAACAGTAAAATTC
>DNHN01000015.1 GCA_003485825.1 Bacteroidota bacterium
ATCGTAATCAAATACGCGATGAGCTCGAAAATTGATAAATGTGCCTTGCCATTCACTCACATTATTACCGGGATAAAATGTTCTAAATATGGTGGTAGTAGTGAATTTTCGAATACTGGACCAATTTGAGGAATCGGTACTGTTTTTTAGTCTAACTCGCCAGTAGTAATCGGTGTTCAATTTGAGCTTAGATCCATATAGAAATGCTCCTGTGCTTCCTCTGTTTATGCTCAATTGTGAAGGTGAACTCATCGTATTGTTCTCAGCGTATTCTACGATTACCTCATCTGCTTGACTAGAGATACCCGTGATATAGAAGTATGGACTAGTAACAATCCCCGTATCGTTATCTTTTGGAGCGCTTTGGGTTGGTGTGTTTATCAAAGCTACTGCACTTTGCCATGCAAAAAGAAGGGCTATTAAAATTGTTTTGGATAAAAATGTAGAGAAGTTTTTAAAACTCATTCGTCAAAGATAATATTTAAAATGCACGGTATTGTCATGATTAAGGTGACGTGAAAAAAGGTTCAAAGTTAAAAAAAGCCTACCCTCAGATATTGCAAGCACTAAGTTTCGGTGGATAAAAGTGTAGTCTAGATAGAACCCAACTCAAGTGTATCTACCCCCTCTTACACAGACACCTTCAATGCTCAATTCTACTACTAACAGCAGGTCCTGAAATTGCTTTTTGACATGTCTTAGTTCTACGGTTGTATAAGTACGACTATCTTTGTTTAATTATGTATACAATGAAATCACTTTTAGTAAAAATCACAATAGCCACAGTAGTTTGTCTCGTATACTTTTCGTCAAATGCCCAATCAAATAATAGTTTACATTTCGATGGATCTGACGACTATGTTCAAACTAGTTTCCCTGCTATTACGGGTGCCGATAGTAGAACAGTTGAGGCTTGGATAAAGACTACTAAAAATTCACAACCGAGTACAGGTGCAGGACAAAGTGTAATTGCAGATATGGGCTTCATGTCAACTGGAGCTCGTTTTACTTTTAATATACTTTGGGGCAATGCTATTCGTATAGAAGTTGGAGGAAGTGGTCTTTCTGGTCAAACAGCCGTGAATGATGGGAATTGGCACCATGTTGCTTGTGTGTATGCTCGTAGTGCTACGAATAAATATAGTCTTTATGTAGATGGAGTGTTAGACACTTCAGGAAATATTACTACGACACTAAATGTAGGCAACGGAAATTTAAGAATAGGTCGTAGAGTGGATAATGTCAATCATTTTGAAGGAAATATCGATGAAGTACGCGTATGGGATCACGCTCGAACAGCCAACGAAATAGACTCACTAAAAGGTGAAGAGATTTGTGCTTCAGCAAGTGGATTGGTTGCTTATTATCGTTTCAATGAAGGAACAGCAAATAGCAATAATTCCGGTGTTTCTACTGCTGTAGATAATTCTAGTTCGAGCAATAATGGTACGCTGAATAATTTTGGTTTGACAGGAAGTTCATCAAACTGGGTTTCAGGAACTAATATAACAGGTGCTCCTAATAGCGATTCAACAATAAATGTGACGAGCTGTGGATCGTATAGCAGTCCTCAAGGTACGTACACCACCAATAGTGGAACAATTACCGAAGTACTTAACAATCACCTGGGATGTGACTCTATTGTAACTATAAACGTGACTATTAAATCTATTTCTTTTGAACGTGATACAATAACTGCATGCGACAGCTTTGTAACCACTACTGGAACAGTTTATAATAGCTCAAGAATATTTAATCAATACTTTACCAATGCTGTAGGTTGCGATAGCATAATTGCCACCTTGTTGATTGTAAATAATACTGCGTTTGATACTATCATCGAAAGCACTTGTGACGTATACACTTCTCCTAGTGGTAAATACACTTGGAGCATAGCTGGGGAATATGAGGACACCCTGACTACAGCAGGGGGTTGTGATAGTATTATACATATAAGTTTATCTAACTATAGCCCGACCTCAAGTGTGATCTATGATACTGTATGTGCATTCTACAATACGATAAGAGGCGTCAAGAAATACGAATCGGGAGCTTACATAGATACTATCCCTAATGTGAATGGCTGTGATAGTATTATTTCTCAAAATGTGATTGTGAATTACCCTACAGATACCATTATTCAAGTAAACGCTTGCGATAGTTTTACTACACAAAGCGGAAATTATACTTGGTATACTTCTGGGAATTACCAAGAATACCTAACAAACGTGAGTGGTTGTGACAGTTTAATCAAGTATCAACTAGAAATTGCTAGATCAACGAGCTCTAGTACTTTTATTACGAGTTGTGATGACGTATATGTTAGCCCATCGGGAAAACAATTTACTGAAGAGGGTACATACAAAGACACATTGCCAAACCGTTTTGGGTGTGATAGTTCATTTGTACTTGAGGTCGTTTTCCATAGCGTCAAGGCTCCATCGTCTCTTACCCAAAACGAAGAAATCCTGGAAGCATACAATGGCTTTGCTAAAAGTTACCAATGGTACGATTGTGATAAACGTATTAACCTCTCATTTGGTCAAGAAGCTACTTTGGAATGGACAGAACAACCATCTTCAATTTCACAGTTTGGTGTAGAAATAACTAATAACTATGACGACTGTATAGACTCGTTGTGTATTACACCTGTTCCTATTATCAATAGTGTAAATAGCATCAATACAACAATTATTTCTGTATATCCTAACCCAGCAGGGAGTAGCTTATATGTAACCACTGAGAAAGGAGATTTTAATCAAATTAAAGTGTACAATGTTCACGGTGCAGTAGTTCTATCAGAAAACTACATCGGCGAAGAAAGACTAGATATTTCTTCGTTGCAAGCAGGCATGTACAGAATAGAACTAGTATCAAATACAGCAGTGTCATTTGCCAACTTTATTAAGAATTGAAATAGGGTTCTGTCGTATTAATTCTGTGTTGATGGTTGCTGGCTTACCCGGTTGATCTACCGCTTATACTAAGGCCTCTTTGCACCAGAAGGCTTTTTTATTAGGCTCAATCAGGATTCCTCTTTCGTCAGGCAAGGAACCCTGCTAAGTGGATATAGGTGGCGCTGCCGAGAGCACATCCTAGGTTTCACTATGGCGGGTCTTGTGTTCACTCTTGGCTGATTTACGTTGAATTCATAAAAATGGCTAGTAGCCCTGACTCTTCCCAGTAGGTGTTTCTTATCATCGACAAAAAGACAGAAGCAAAACAATTTCGTAAAATTAAA
>DNHN01000179.1 GCA_003485825.1 Bacteroidota bacterium
TATATGTATATGAATATGTATATGTGTATGTGTATGTAGACATGTATTTCGACATATATTTATTTCTTGTTCAACATCTAACTATTAATCTTTTTCTTACTTATACTTATACTTACACTTATACTTATACTTATACTTATACTTATACTTATACTTATACTTATACTTACATGTTTGTTTTGATTGTGAGTACTAATCCCAATTCTTATCTCCCACGTCCCATGCCATTTCCCATTCCCATCTCCCATATCCCATCCCCTCCTGCTCCCGCAGAGTTGATTGTCAAGATTCGTCAATGTATCATAGAAGACAACTGGGGCGTGATTCCTGCAATGCTTGAAGAAAGTGTCACAGGGCACACTAGTGCTAGTGGCAGTGCTAGTGGCAGTGCTAGTGGCAGTAGTAGTAGTAGTAGTAGTTTTTTTTTTTTGTGAGGCTTCACTTTCTACTTATGAAAATCTGTTGAAATTAAATCGTACTGTTCTAAGTGCTGTATCTCGTATCTCCTAGTCCTAGCTAGGTAGGTAGCTAAGAACTAAGAATAATTTTTTTTTAAACATCTGAAGTCCATGGTGGTCGTTGCTTACGTAGGTAGCTAAGATCTTAGTATCTTAGTAGCTACTTCTAGCTTCTAGCTTCTAGCTTCTAGCTTCTAGCTTCTAGAAATGGTACGTTTATTGAATTAATAGGCCCAATGACCAGAGATAAGTAGTTTGAAAGGTTGTTTTTTATTAGTTTGAGTCGAATTCCAATTTGTATTACATGAAACGCAGAGATTTTATCCAAAAGGCTAGCTTAGCCTCAGCAGGTGTTATGGCAGCCTCACCACTACTTTCCCATCCGTTTGACGATGGTGTCATAAAAACTTTCGGTTTTCAGGTCTATACAGTTAGAGATGTTATTTATCAAGACATGGCTGGCACGCTCAAAACACTCAAGAAAGCTGGGTATGACCATGTAGAATTGTTCGATTTCCAGGATGGGAAAATACTTGGAAAGCCTATTCAAGAAGCTAAAGCCATCCTTAAAAAGTCAAAAATTGATGTCAAGAGTATCCACATTCCGACAGGATCGGGTGGTAAGAAAATTTCGGGAACCATTAACCATGAGTTCCAACGCGCTATTGATGACGCCAAAGAACTAGGTGCTGAATATTTAGTTTGCCCATATTTAAATACCTCAGAGAGAGAGAACATAGATCAGTACAAGAAACTTGCTGAGCTTCTTCAAAAATCTGGTGAGATGTGTGCTCGTTCAGGTTTGGGTTTCGCATATCATAACCATGAATTTGAATTCCAAGAGATGGAGGGCCAGATACCTTTCGATATCATACTCGATACCGACCCATCTGCAGTTCAAATTGAACTTGATATTTATTGGACACGATTTGCAGAGCAAAATCCTCTGAAAATTTTCAAAGAGAATAGTGGTAGAGTTGCGCTTTGGCATGTAAAAGACCTATCGCTGGATGAAGGAAAACCGATGACAGAATTAGGAAATGGTATCATTGACTGGAAACAAATCTTCAAGCATAAAGAAGAATCAGGGATGAAATACTTCTTTATCGAACAGGACAGAAACTTTGCTAACAACTCATTAGAAAGCTTAGCTACTAGTCTTAAATATCTAAAGAAACTTAATTACTAATTGGAAATATCAAGACTTACAAAAGCATCCCTTGAGGATGCTTTTTTGTTTGGTAGCATCGCAAAAAAGGCGAAAGCACACTGGGGCTACCCCGCAGAATGGCTTGCCCTTTGGGAAGATGATTTGTCCTTTACCAAGGACTTCCTAAGCATGCATTTTGTCTTGGTACTGAAGCTAGCCGACCAGATCAGAGGCTTCTGCATCATTATTGAAGAACCTGATCATTTCAACATTGAGCATTGCTGGGTTTTACCAGAGCACCTTGGCAAAGGACATGGATCTCAACTGTTAAGACGAGCCTTATCAGAGCCATATTTTGCAAATCAAAAAATTCAAGTGCTCTCTGATCCAAATGCGGTGGGTTTCTACGAAAAATTTGGATTCAAGACTACTCAGATGATACCAAGCAAACCTATTGGGCGTGAACCACCCCTAATGCAAATGATCAATATTGGGAGATAGTTTTCGATAGAAAAGACTATCTTTCGTTGACCTTTTACAACCATATGCAATCTAACAAACTACGCTTCTGGGCCATCACAGTAGCCTTAGCTGGCTTTCTTTTCGGTTTTGACACCGTGGTGATTTCTGGTGCCAATCAACCCATCAAGGAGCTTTGGAATATGACACCATTCTTTCATGGCACATTCATTATGTCCATGGCCCTGTGGGGCACTGTTTTCGGAGCATTATTAGGCGGAATACCCTGTGATAAGTTCGGTAGGAAAAAAACACTCTTTTGGATCGGTATCCTTTATTTGATTTCTGCTATAGGCTCAGGTTTAGCGACAGATCCATATACATTCTCCATTTTTAGATTTATTGGCGGCCTAGGCGTTGGCGCATCGTCTGTTGCGGCCCCTACTTACATCTCTGAGATCTCAGGTTCAAAAGACCGAGGTAAACTGGTAGCGCTCTATCAATTCATGATTGTATTCGGTATTTTGATTGCATTCATTTCAAACTACCTGCTTGAAGGTATTGGTGGAGAAAACGATTGGCGATACATGCTCGGAATTGAGGCCGTCCCTGCTATTTTCTACTCTATTATGGTGCTTGGCGTATCAGAAAGTCCACGCTGGTTAGTTTTAAAGAAAAAGGCCAGCGATGAAGC
>DNHN01000259.1 GCA_003485825.1 Bacteroidota bacterium
CCTTCTATTGGCTGTTCTTGATCTAGAACGTATTCGCAAATCTGATTACTAAGTGCGGCAGTTGGAAACAGTCTTGTTCTTGAAGGCTTGCCTTTGTACTTTTTTCCTTTTAAAACGGTAATCAGGTCTTGTTCTCTAAGATAATCAAAGATGGTTTTAATACTGCGATACTTTATGCCATAGCGGCGTAACCAGATGTCATCTGTGTATGCATTTGTATCAAGACTAACAAGTAACCAACTATTGGTGATGAGAGATCGTGATAACCCTAGTAGAACCCACTGCCAATGACATTTGAAGTCCTCTAGCCTTTTACCAACACGCCCACCTTTGGTCTCATCCACATACTTGTCAATCAGCAGTGACAACTTGTATCTAAGCTTGGAGTTCTTGTGGAGTTGAAGTGGGCATAGGAAGATGTGATGCTCGTAGTCATCCTCAGGAAGACCAAGGCTTAGTAATTGTTGTTTAAGAGTGTTCTGCATAGGGCTTAGGGCTACCTGCTGCTTCCTTAGGATACTTATGGCTGTTACCTTGTTGTTATACCTATAACTATTACCTTTAAGGATTACTGCTAATTTTTATCTTCATCATTACTCTTACACATATGCTTAAGTCTGGAGATAGAATCTTATTTATTGATATTCAGACTAGTTCAGCTAAAGCCTCGACAGATTGACTATTTCTTGATTTAAAAATCATACAATAATTTCTCTAAATCATGCCCAAGTGCTTCAGGATCTTGTGGCCAATTCTTATTCCAGTCCATTATTATCGCGAGAGCGTCATCTTGCTTGTTTTCCTTATTTAACCCTTTAAGTATTTTTTCTAAGACATTTCTAGTAATAAATTCCTTGTCCGTTTTATAAAATACTATTTGATTAACTCCTGACTCGCGCACAGATGGCCTGTCACTTTGGGACTTCTTTTGAGCAGCTTTAAGCTCATAGTGGTAACGCAAAACATTGCAATATATCGCGTCTCCAAAATTGCCTTCATCTACCAAGATTTGTCCAGACAACTTTAGTATTTCACTCTGCTCAATATACCAACCTATAGAGTCAGGCGTTTGTGGATCAATAGGAGTGCCATATGTAGTCAATTTGCAGCATTCTTGATATGCCTCATCGTATTGTTTGTTTAAACGCAAGTAGTTAGGTAGCCTTAAAAATTCCTGAAGAGATATCGCCTCGCCGTCTTCGTAAGCCTCTTTAAGTAGGACTATTGCTTCGTCCATATTGGTTTTCTTGAGCTTTACTGCTTTCTTTAGCTTTACCTGAGCCTGCTGTTTGTAGTTTGATGTACTTCCTATGGATATTTTTTTACTTCTAAATGAGTAGGCAAGTCCCCCAAGCGTTAGTGCTACTGCAATTATTAATAGCTCCATCATTATGAACCTCCTGAGTATGGCCACTTTTCATTTAAGGTTTATTTCAGTCATTTGTGCCTGTATTCGTCTGTGCAAAGCTGCGGACAATGTTGCATTGCTCTTGTTCTTTTACAAACTCAGGTGAGGAAGCTGCATAATCTCCAGTTGCTTCCCTATTATTTTTTAACCACTCCCAATAGACTAAGGAATGTTTTTGGATATCTTCCATTGCTTTTTCAGGCATTGAAGCTATGAAACCTTCTTTTGCACCATGCTCCTGCATTTTTTGAGCTTTGATTTTAACTCCAAGCACATAAAGGCTATGTGCAATAGCTCCATCATTTTTGATATCCATATTCAACTCAACCAAACTGAGATAAGTATTGTACAAAGCAGCGCATCTGATAGCTGCCATACCTAAGTATGAAGTATCTCCCGTATTGATGGATTTGGTAACCAGTGACTCCACGCTCATCTTAAATGGAGATTCTGTAGCTAATGTAGCCGAAGGAGAGAGCGCGGTTAGCAGGAGAGTAATTACCAATAGCCTTTTCATTCTACTTTCTCCTCAATCTTCTTCCATGGAAAGACTCTGAAGCTGCCGACAATAAGGTAATTGAGTACGCCAAAGGCGATAGTAATAAAAAGATAATTTAACTGGCTCAGCTTGGCGAGACTAAAGCCATCAGAGTCTCTTTTGATCTTAAACTCAGACATCCACAGTGATCCGTTGCACCCATCACCTACTTTATCTGACAAAGACAAAAACATTCTTGCTTGTACGGCATACTCTTGAGTATCTTTCTTGTCTTCATTACCTATGAGCCAGTGTGCAGCTTGCTTGAGTCTGATTTCATCTTCGAAGCATGAAGGTGGGTCGAGTTTTCCTGCGGTTAGTCCAGCGAAAGCTAGTATGTAGATAACCAACAAAAAGCCAGCCCACGCTAAAACGTTACTAATTCTATGTTTTATTGATGGCACTGGTCATCCTTTGGCTTTATTTATTAACGAATAACTGTATAGATCACTCTTTGCCTTAGCAAGTTCCTCAACACTTCAAATGAGACCTAAATAAGCATAAAAAAGGTCAAATACGACCCCGCTTAAAACGCAATACAGAACCTCTCAAGGCCACTCTCAGCAGGCCTATAAATTACCATAAATCCAGCAATAACAAGGCTCTCAGGGCATTCTGATGCGTCCTGTGGCGTGCTGTGGAGCAGGGTTGGCTGGGTAGTCTGGGGAGTGGATAAATAGGGTGATTTAGCACCTAATCAAGCACTCTCTCACGCTGTTTTAGGAATGACAGAAAAAAATAGTCAGACCGAAATGAACTTTCCATCGCATAGCTGTCTTAGTAAGCGTGAATGCTTCTCCCCCTAGAA
>DNHN01000216.1 GCA_003485825.1 Bacteroidota bacterium
TTGTCTTCGGTCTTTAGTGCTAATTTGATCCAAGCGTATGCATAAGAATCCTCTTTCTTTATTTTGATACCAATAAACTTATAATCTTCATTACCCCAGCAATTTCCTGAACCGTTGGATCCATCAGCAGTGAAGGCGAATCCATATGTACTTTTTGATTTTTGTTTGAAATAGGATTGACTACTAATGTCACTGCCTTTAGTTAAAGAAAATGGAGAGAGACTATCTCTATTCCACGGAGGATTGCATTCAGTTACCACGATTTCATTACTATCTAATAGCGTTATATGTGTATTCATCCCCCAAGTATTTTCATCGCTACCACCCCCCCAATGCATAGAAAATTTATGTCGTCTTTTCCGTCATTATCAAGGTCGTAGCTTCTGCTATCACTAAAAACTTGTGAAGTTAAAAGTACTTCAATTCCTATAGTATCATTTACTGTTTTGCTATAAGCATTTAGAGTGCTTCCTGCTTCTATATAGCTGAAAGGGTTAGATTCAGCTTTAGGAATATCATCTGGGCTAGAACAGGCGTTTATGATTATGGAAAGGAGAAATATTGAAAGGGTTTGCATTCTAGTCATATGATAAAAGTATAGAATGTTTGTGAATGTTATTCGGTTATAAACCTTTTACCTTTCTTCTTTTAGCCTTTGACCCATTTGCCTACCTTCGCAACGTAACGATTATCATATGGCAAAAACAACACAAGAACTATTAACGGACTTAGGCATTAAGGCAAAAAATGAGAGTATATGCACAGGTAGGCAGTGGATTACTTCACTGGGCACTGAGACCAAAGAGGTTTTTACTCCGGTGACAGGAGAGAAACTAGGAGAAGCAGTGTATGCAAGCCACAGCGAGTACGAACATGTGGTAAAAATGGCGCAAGAAGCAGCTACTTATTGGAAAAAAGTGCCTGCTCCTCAACGTGGAGAAATAGTGCGTCAGTACGGAGAAAAACTACGCCAACGAAAAAATGATCTCGGTAAGCTAGTAAGTCTAGAAATGGGTAAAAGCTACCAAGAGGGATTAGGCGAGGTGCAGGAGATGATAGATATCTGTGATTTTGCTGTAGGACTTAGTCGTCAGCTATACGGACTGACTATGCACAGTGAGCGCCCAGAGCATAGAATGTATGAGCAGTGGCATCCTATTGGTTTAGTAGGTGTGATATCTGCTTTTAATTTTCCCGTGGCAGTATGGGCGTGGAACAGTATGATAGCTGCAGTATGTGGTGATGTTACGATATGGAAACCAAGTGAAAAAACTCCGCTCACAGCAGTTGCTTGTCATAATCTAATGCAGGAAGTAATTATAGAAAATGACCTTCCAGAAGGACTCTTTAACCTAGTAATAGGGGACTATAAGATAGGAGAGGCGATGGCTAAGGATAAGCGTGTTCCTCTGATAAGTGCTACAGGAAGCACCCGCATGGGACGCAGAGTAAGTCAAGTGGTAGGAGCTCGTTTGGGCAAGTCTTTGCTTGAGCTTGGAGGGAACAATGCGATGATTATTAGTAAAAAGGCAAACTTTGATAATGCATTAGTAGCAGCTGTATTTGGTGCAGTAGGTACGGCCGGTCAGCGGTGTACAAGTACCCGCAGAATCTTAATCCAAGAGACGGTTTTTGAAGACTTTAAGAAGAAGATGGTGAACGCCTATGGACAGCTTAGAATAGGTGACCCACTCAACGAAAAGAACCACGTAGGGCCATTGATCGATAAAGATGCAGTAGCGGCTTTTGAACGTGCAGTGCGTGCAGTAGAAGAAGAAGGCGGACAAATACTTGTTGGTGGCGAGGTGTTAAGCGGCAAAGGATATGAGAGCGGTTGCTACGTAAGACCTTGTATCGCTGAAGCACGCAATCATTTTGACATCGTACAGGAAGAGACTTTTGCTCCTATTGTATACCTGATTCCATATAAGACATTGGACGAAGCTATTCTTATGCAAAATGATGTGAAGCAAGGATTGAGTTCTGCTATATTCACAGATAGTCTGCAGGAAGCAGAAGCATTTCTTAGTGCTTTAGGCAGTGACTGTGGTATCGCTAATGTAAATATAGGAACCAGTGGTGCTGAGATAGGTGGAGCCTTTGGTGGAGAGAAAGAAACAGGCGGAGGCCGTGAGAGCGGTTCTGATGCATGGAAAGTCTACATGCGCAGACAAACTACGACGATAAATTATGGTAAAAGTTTGCCGTTAGCTCAAGGAATTAAGTTTGACTTGTAACTATATGGCGTAATTGATTTACTATAAAAAGCCCGATAATCGAAAGATTATCGGGCTTTTTTGATTTCTTGTAAATACGGTTTGTCGGCAGTTCTTATAAGATGTCCCAGTACTGGTAGAGCTTATTGAGTAATAGATTTTCTTGATCGTCTATTTTGTCATCTGCTTTTATAAGTTTAATGGCAAAGTCTATGAGTTCTAGTCGCTCTTTCTCGGTAGAGTCAGCATAGAAATCTTCGGCACATTTCTGAAGTAAAATAGGGTAATCATCTTCTGATGTAGTGCTGAGTTCTTCGGTGGCAGATTCTAGATTGCCTCCGAATGGAAAATTTCGACTCACGTAGTCAATGATTACTTTTCCTTCACTTGCATCAAAAACTCCATCTACTTCAGCGAGGATATTTAGGATTTGAAATCCGGCTATGTCTTTATTTTTTCTGCTCATGGTAGCGTTTTGTGTATGCAAGTTTATCTATTTTTGATGCGAAATGAAAAAAATAGTTATGCTATGGGTCTTATTGGGGTGCAGCGCGTCACTATTTGCTCAGGGATTTGGAGCATCGTTACTTGCTGGAGCTAACTTCAGTCAGGTGGATGGAGATCAATTAGGTGGGTATAATAAGTTAGGCGCTAATCTAGGAATTCAGATAGATAGGAATATCAAAGATGATTGGGATGCAGCTTTTGAGATACGCTTTAGTATGAAAGGGGCCAAGAAAGTCATAGATCCAGAAGCACCACCTGCGTTTACCTTAAAGCTCAGTTATCATTACATAGAGGTGCCACTACTCATAAAATATACGCACTATGAGCGCTTTACACCGTACGGAGGAGTATCGCTTGGTGTTAATGTCTTTAACCAGCGAGATGAGAATACAATAATTACCAAAGAGGAAAAACTCAACCCTACGGAGGTTGGTTTTCATTTGGGAGCTACGTATCACCTTACAGATAAAATCGGTTTGGATCTGCGACACTCGTACTCGCTGCTTTCCGTTAGAGACTTTCCTATTGTGGTCAATAGTCCCACAGTTTTTGGCAGGGCAGGGTGGTTTAATAGACTGTTTACCGCCGGAATAGTCTATCGGTTAGATAAGTAGGATTGAATTATATAGGGTCCAAATACCGTCTGCTTCCTTTTTTAGAGAAGTCCATTCAAGAATATATACGTGGTCCTATTTCGGATAAAGTGTTCTGTGATCTTTTTGCAGGGACAGGTGCTGTAGGTCGATATTTTAAGACTAAAGCGAAATCTATCATTGCCAATGACTTGGAATATTACAGCTATGTACTCAACCGCAATTATATTGGGAA
>DNHN01000342.1:0-7292 GCA_003485825.1 Bacteroidota bacterium
CAAAGAGAAATACGAGTTTGAAACCCTGGAGAAAGAGATAGAAAACCTAGAAGAAGAAAAAGTGAAACTGGAAGCAGAACTTGCCGAAAATGCCACTGACTTTGACATCATATCTAAAGCTACCGAACGACTAGGCGTAGTAATAGCCGAACTAGCTACTAAAGGAGACAGGTGGCTGGAGTTGAGTGAATTTGCTGAGTAGGGAGGAAGTTTAAGAATAAGTTTAAGCTTAGAATCATACTATTTCTTTTATCGCTTACCAAACGTATACTTCACACCAAAGGAATGCATCATTGGGACGGAGGTAGTCAATTGAATAGGTCGATATGCTGCAGCATCTACATACTCCACTTGCTCACGCCCCACGCCCAAAGCTAGCGAGTAAGTAAGACTCCAGTTTTTATTCAATTTATACTCTAGACCAACTCCCACATTCGCAGTAAGCAGTTTGTACTGATCAAAGCCCATTTCTGCTGATTGTTTTCTTTGCGAGTAAAGCACAGATATTTCTGGAGCTATGATTAGCGGTGAGTTTTCTTTCAATTTTAATCTGTAATTCAAATACGGTCCTATAAAAAACTCATTGCCTACCAAACCCAAAGAGGACTTTGTGATGCCCGTCAATCCAAATCCAAATTGGCTCTTCTCGTAACCTATTGTCAGATAACTATCCGGTCGAAAACCAGTGGATTCGAACTTAGATTTAGTCATAGACAAACTGGGGACACCTGTTTCTAATGTCAGCTGAGCTAAAGAGCTATAAGACGAAAAAAGAATTAAACCAAGGATAATTGTTTTATTAAATTGCATACGGATGATACGCAAAATAGCCTTCGATGTTACACCTCAGCTTGGGATATTGGCAAAGTCAACACTACTGGACATGATCAACTACATCATTAATTCCACTCCAACTTCTTACGCTCAGACCAATACCCTTCAGGATCTACTTTCAGCATTTTTATTCTAGCTATTTCTTCTTCTGTTAGTACAAAGTCGTATGCCTTTAGGTTTTCGGCAAGTTGCTTTTGGGTGTTTGCTCCGCTGAGCACTATATCACTTTTTATGCTATCCATACAAAACCGTAGGGCTACAGCGTCTATTCCTACCGTGTACTTTTTACTGAGTTCTAATAGTAAATCATAGTGAGCTTCGTACTGAGGATATCGCTGTACATTTGGAAAGACTCGACCATTGGCAAGTGCTTCCTTTATGATTATTTTTCTATCAAAATCGATGTCTACCAACTCAGCGATACGTTGATCAAAAACATTGTACGTCACCTGAAAACTGTCAAATAAAGCTTCATTTTTCACTTGGACATTCATCGCTAATCGCATAACTTCCAGTTGTTTATGCCCTGTAGTAGTTATTCCAATCGCTATATGGTGTTTTTTCTTTAGCTCATAGAGTCGCTTTAGTACGTCCGTATTTTGCAGCACTCCAGTATCTAGCGTAGCGGAGTGTATCTGATAGGTATTCAGGCTAGGAAGCAGTTCTTTGGTCACCTTCCATTGTTCATTGAGCTTGGCAAGTGAATGCTCTTTTACTTCGTGTTCTTTGGCCGTTTCGGAGAAATCTGCCACATAGGTATAGCCCCATTTGCTAGAGACAAACACATCTGAAATCTTACGCTGCTTCAGCCATTCTAAAACTAAATTCTCTGCCAACCCATATCCTGGAGCCGTGTCTAGTATTCTGATTCCTTTGGCATACGCAAAATCCAATAAGGCCTCGCCTTCTCTGATAAACTCCTCTTTATCAAAAGGTTTAGAAGTATTCTTCTCTTTTATATTGATGTATAGCGGCCTACCTATGGCTGCTGTGCCTAGTCCTATTTTAGCCATACTTGGATAGTCTACAGTACTTCTGCTATTCCTTTTGGATTGATAGCGTGATGTGTCACACTGTGCACTACTTCCCCATTTTTGAGAATGATAATTTGAGGTGACTGGTGGTATACTCCAAGGTGATCAGCGATAAAATTGGACACTGATCTGTAAGACAGTAGGTCTAGATAATTAAAATCTGCCTTACCATCTATCTCATCATACCCATCTATAATTCTACTTTTAGCATACGCACTGATTCCACATGTCACGCTATCCTTAAATATAATTTGAGGTGTTTGATGTGATTTTTCTACGATATCTTTTATCTCTTGCTCTGATGTTATTTTATTCCAACTTTCCATTTCTACTGTCTTTTTTCGTTTAAATATATTGAACACTACTTACAGAAACGTATCAAACCGCTCAAAATGACATGTGTATCCATTTGGATTTTTCACCAAGTAGTCTTGATGCTCTGGCTCTGCTGGCCAAAACGTAGCAAAAGGCTCTAGCGCAGTGACCACATCACCCTCCCATCTGCCAGATTTATTTACTATGGCTATTACTTCCTCAGCTACTTTTTGCTCTTCGTCATTCTGAATAAAAATGGCGGACCGATAGCTAGATCCTATATCATTTCCTTGTTGGTCTATGGTAGTAGGATTATGTACCCTAAAGAAGTAGTCCAATAGCTCTCTAAACGAAGTTTCATTTGCATCGTACGTCAACTCTACCGCCTCTGCGTGACCTGGGTGATTTCTGTATGTTGGGTTATCATTTACGCCACCTTGGTAGCCCACTTCGGTATGTAGTATTCCTTTTCTGGTTCTAAAGAGGTCTTCCATTCCCCAGAAACAACCGCCTGCTATATATGCTTTTTTCTTGTTCATTTATTCTTTTAAAGTGTTAGACTCAAATGCCTTTACTAAGTATCTAAGCAATAGATATGCTTAAAAGTTTTTATCGCCTGACTTTTTGCCTTGACGCAAAAAGTAACAAAAAAGTCAAGACTTATTTCATTTTAGCTCAATTTTACTACGATTACTACACTGAAAATTAAAAGGTGTGAATTTTGAACAGCCAAATTAACTCAGATTCTTCTAAATACTAGGTAAACTTAAAAACAGAACTGCTATAGAGCACTGGATAATTTTCTACGCTCCACAATCTTGAAAATTAGCAAAATCAAATAGGTCCGTCCTTAATCCCACAGCTCCATTCACTTTCAACATTATTATGATTTTTATACCTATGAACTACAAGATAACATGGAGCACCCCACTTTATGCCTCGCCCATTCGGGTCTTTTGGCATACCACTTCTCCATAGCAGGTTGCTCGTCATATGGGGTTAGCAGCAAATTGTACAATTCATCTACCAAAGCATTATTTCCTTTTTCTGCCTCGTCTATGGCCAGTTGTGCCATATAGTTTCGCAGTACATACTTCGGGTTTACTTTTCTCATAGCTGCTAGTCTATCTAGCTCATTCGCACCTTCTGCATTTATATACCCGACATACTCAGTGTGCCACTTCATCCAATTTTCTTTTTGCTCTGCAATATCATTTTCTAAGTAGGTAGTTTTCTCTACTATCTGCCAAAATTTTCCTGCACTGGTTAAACCAGTATTGGATAACTCTCTGAAAAATAACGTGTAATCAAGTTTAGACTTTGCAAGGTTCTCTTCCAATGTTTTAAAGAAATCTTTTCCAATACTAGACCAATCCGTGAGACCTAGTTTCTGAGCCATCATTTCTCGATACTTGGTGATATAACTTACTTGCGATTCTTCTAAAATCTTTTGCAACGGGTCTACCTCTTCTATCAGCGGATACATTGCATTGGCTAGTTGAGTCAAATTCCAAAGAGCAATATTTGGCTGATTCCCAAATCGATACCTTCTGTGTTGAGCATCGGTAGTATTAGGCGTCCAGTTGGGGTCATAGTCTTCTAACCATCCGTATGGTCCATAGTCTATTGTTAGACCAAGTATGGACATATTATCTGTATTCATCACCCCGTGTACGAAGCCTACCCGTTGCCAATGAATGACCATATCCATAGTTCTATCTACCACCTCTTTCAGAAAAAGCAAGTACGTTTCTTTGCTTGGTTTGCCGAGCTCTGGATAGTGGTGCTTTATGGTGTAATCAAAAAGCTTTTTAAGATTCTTAGTATCTCCTCTAGCAGCAAATAGCTGAAAACTTCCAAAGCGAATAAAACTGAGTGCTAGGCGACACACTACTGCTCCGAGTTCATCTTTTGGGTTCCCGTTATACAATATATCACGAGTGACCAAGTCCCCTGTTTTTACCAACGACAATGCTCGGGTAGTAGGAACTCCTAGGTTGTGCATGGCCTCACTGCACAGATATTCTCTTATAGAAGAACGGAGTACAGCCAGTCCGTCAGAACCTCTAGAGTAGGGAGTTGGCCCTGCTCCTTTAAGTTGCAGTTTCCAATTGGAGCCATTCGCATCTATTTCTGCTATATTGATTGCTCGACCATCACCCAGTTGACCAGCCCAGTTGCCAAACTGATGCCCACCATAGCACATGGCATAGGATTTGAATCCATTAAACTTCTCTGCGCCACTCATTACTTTCGTAAACTCCGCTTGGTTTTCTAGACCTAAGACCAGCTCTTTCAAAAGCTCAGAAGAAAAGTGAACAATCTCAGGGTTTCGAGGCTTTTTAGTTTCAGCATAGGAAAAACAGGCTTGGTGGACCTGACGTGAAAAATTCTCCTCCTCGGGGTCTGCTGGCAACTCTTTGGAAAAGTATGCTGAAATCTCTCTCTTAAGTATATCGTCCATCACTTCTTTCTCTAGTGTATTTCTTGGGCTATGCCCGCACAAAAGCGAGTCTTTTAGGCAAGAAATAAGGTTAGTACAATGATACGGGAGAGACTTTAGTTTTAGGCTATGGGTTCACCTTCTTTATAGCTCCTACCTTATTATTTACCTGAAGTTTACGGTAGGTATTTTCTACGTGCTTGCGTACCGTCCCTGTGCTTATAAAAAGATTACTTGCTATCTGATCGTAGCTCAATCCGTTACTCAAGTGTTCCAGTATTTCTGTCTCACTAGTGGTCAATCCGTAATCTACATTTTGGCTGGCACCAATTTTACCCCCCGCAGCACTCCATCTCCTGAGCCGCTGCATCATAGCTTGGGCTAAGATAAGGTATACCTAATCCAGCAGAGCGTATGACCAGTATAAATCCTACGATCAGTAATATTCTGGGTGTGACAGCATTGAACTTACGCAAGTACTTCTGAAGACCCAGCTGCGGCAGGTAGCCTGCAGAATTTATGTCCTCTATGATGCCTCTGGTATTGATTACAATGATACCGTCTAGTGTAGTTTCAAAAATGGATTGATATCGGTTTTGTACAGCCATAAATTCTTTCAGGTTGCAAAATACCATTAATACTAATTAAGCCATATATATCAATGGGTATAAAAGCTGAAAATGGATTAAAATGAATACGCAAAGTCTAATCTGATCTTCGCTTTCTTCTTTTTTTGATATATCTAACTACGAGCAGAACCAGTAGTGGTAGTGCGGGCATTATAACCTAAAGCTAATGCCAAAAAGCAATTGACGTGGAGCCATATATCTGGCAGGATTATTTGGTGGTGTACCGCTTTCTTCTGGGCCTAAGTACCTGTCGTCTCGCTGATTGTTTGGCAAATCATCTCCAGGCTCCCAGCCTCTTCCCGTTACCGGATTGATGATCTGTGCATTCTTGTTATTAAAGAGATTACGCGCTTCTACACTTAGTGTGATTCCTTTTCTATTTTTATTCGCAAATGTCTTGGTGATTTTGATATCTGCATTTATCCAAGGAGTCGCTCGTTCTTCTAAATAGTTCGTGAGGTCAGCTACGTACTCTGGTCTGCCTAAGGCGTTATAGCTTTCTAGTATCTGTGGCGTATACCTAAGCCCACTCTGATAAGAAGAGCTGAAGTATATCTGAAGCCCTTTCATCCAGTTTCCATATATCTTTAATGTGGTGTCCGGTGAAAGTACTACGCCCAAATTAATGTTCCATGGTCTATCCCATGCTAAATAATTTTCTGATGCTAAAGGAACCTCTCCGTTTTGCTCTATTTGCAGGCTACTTTCCCTAGCACTATTGCTTTTACCTTTAGCAAGCTGGTACGCCACATTGGTAAAAGTTCTGAAATACGATGTCATTCTCCAGATCACATTCACCTCAGCACCCTGTACCTTAGCATAATCTTGGTTAATGTACATGGTCTTGCTTACTGGTCTTCCAGTCTGATCCTGAACGATTACCCGGCGGCTAACGATGTAGTCAAACCTGTTATTGTTATAGGCTGCGAGGGTAAGTCCTATGTTCTTTTTTATTTGTGCTTTGAAACCTACTTCATAACTTACATTGACTTCTGGATTTAGGTCTGGATTACCTAAGAAAGACAGAAAACTTCTATCCTGATACTCTGGATCTAAGCCTGCATATACAAAACGTGGATGTGGAAGTCGCATACTGTGGCTATAGTTAAAGTACAGTACATTATTACTCGTCACTGGGAAGGACACGTTAATCTTAGGGAGCAGTCTAGCCTTGTACCTAAGACCAAGTACCTTCAAGGTATTTTTTTTGTAATCTTCTCTTACTTGTGGAATGACGGGTGCATTGGGATTATCTACTGCATCATCCGCAAACTTTCCTGGTGCCCAATAGTTAAATCGCATTCCGAGATTAGCAATAATCCCTTTGTAGCTAATCTTATCACTAAAGTAAAGCCCTCCATTATTCGGTTTTACTCTCCATATGTCATTGCTACTTCCTATGCTGATACTAGCAGTACTGGTACTATCATTTATCTTAATAGGAGCGCCTACCCAAGGTCGTGTGACGTCTATCCATTGGTACTCATTTAGCTTTTGCTCCCAACCAAAACTCATTTTATGCGTCTCGTTTTTGGGGTAATACCGGAAAGCTGCCTTCAAGGTATATTCTCTAGCAAAGTGATCATGCCATGTAGAACTTATCCCTCCATTATTAATGAGTCCTGGTCCGGGCAGTACAAACTGTATATTCCCTCCTGGATTAAATATCTCTACGGGGTCTGTCACAATACTCTGCTCATCATAGACTTGATCCACACTTTCTGTTCTGAAAGGTCTACCGTTAGCATCTGCACGAAGGTTTGTAAATAATCTACCAAGAGACAGCGTCCCTACTAGCCTTTCACTTATCGTGCGGCGTATGTTTACCGCGGTAAGGTTTGAATGGTGTGTATAGGTAGTAGCATTATCTAGGTTTAAACTTCGTTCAAACTGAAAACCCGGCGCTAGAATAGCATCGAAACCTACAATCTGTAGACTCCTGGTATTTTGATTAATACTTAAGCTATGCTGATTTGTTATCGAAATTTTTGTTTTAGCATTTAGCTCGTGACTTAGTTTAAATGTATGTGTAAACTG
>DNHN01000342.1:7328-7729 GCA_003485825.1 Bacteroidota bacterium
GTAGGACCAAAATAATAATCCGTAAGGTTAAGCGTCACATTATTGAAAAAGTAGAATTTCCGTTCTTTTATTTTCAACTTACCTCCGACCGATAGTTCCCCTATGTCTGTATTCCAGCCAAAACTTGGATTCCCTCCAAAATTATCTCTCTGCCAGCTGCCGGCAATCTCAAACTTTTCAGAACCTTCTTTTATTGTAGTACTAATAACACCTGCAGTACCACCGTCATGTTCGGCCCCTGCGCCACCTGTAATCAGCTCTAACTCACCTATACTCCCACTAGCCACCTGCACACCAAATCCTGTACCTGCGAGTGGATCTTGGGCACTTATGTTATCTACATTAAACGATGTCTCGTACACCCTTGCTCCTCGAATCTGAATACCATCTGGAGATTTAGA
>DNHN01000165.1 GCA_003485825.1 Bacteroidota bacterium
ATTTCTTATTTCACAGAAAAGAAGTAAAATCTGCCAAAAAGTTAGTGGATCAGACTCCTAAAGAGATGACTAACCTAGAAAATGAACGCGTTAAATCTGCCGTTTTTGTTGACTTTATATTGTCTATAGAGATTGTGATTATAGCGCTTAGCACCGTTACAGAGAGTGAGTTGAAGGTTCAGATTATCGTTGTTTCGCTCATTGCAGTACTCGCTACTGTTGGCGTATACGGTATAGTGGCTTTAATCGTTCGGATGGACGATATGGGATATAAGCTCATAAAGGAAAACAAAAATAAGTACACAAAGAACTTAGGTATCGGTCTTGTAAAAGGATTGCCTATTGTGATTAAAACACTAAACGTAGTGGGTACTATAGCACTAGTAGTAGTGGCTGGAGGTATTTTTACGCATAATATCCATTATGTTCATGACCTCCTCGATGGGCTACCTTCATTAGTATCTAATAGTATGGTAGGATTGGTAGTAGGTTTTATAGCATTAGTGGGCATGATGCTGTTTCAAAAAATAAAAGGAACCACTCAATGTTAAGAAAGGATAGAAATTGGCTCATTGTTTGCAGATAGTTAAAACAAAAAGTAATATGATAACACGAACAGAAACACTTTACCGACTTTCAATTTTAGCAACTGTTCTACTTTTTATGGTTGGTTGTAAAACATTGCAAACCTCAACAGGCGCAAAAGTTGCTCCGTTTAAAGGAACTATAGTGTATGACGTAGAGGTGATTAACAATTCAGACGAGCAACAAACCAAGTCCAAGAAAGACTTATATGGTACAGAGATGTCCTTGACGGTGTTTAAAAATGGGGACTTACAGCGCAAGTACACTACCTCTTCTATAGATGGGTACGGTATACAGTATGTCGATATAGAGAATCAGACAGTTATAGAAAAATACAATAATTCAGATTCGCTTTTTGTACATAAAGCCGCTATTCAAAACCGAAATAAGCTATATGACCTGCGCACTACTAATGAAAAACAAACGGTTTTGGACTATGAGCTTAAAGATGTATCCATTGGTGCTGAAGACATTGCCAGAAACTACGAAAAGACTTATTTGACAGTAAGGTACTGGTACAGTGATCAACTAAAGGTAGATAAAGCCGTGTATGCCAATGTAAATGATGACCTGTGGAGCTATTTCATGAATAAGAGTGATGGCTCATTATTTCTTAAAATGGAGATAGATTATTTCACCCACAAGGTAGTTTATACTGCGAAGGAGATTCTCTCAGGTGAGTATGATAAATCTACCAAAGAGCTATTGGAAATAGCTCCAAGAATAGAAGACTAAGCCAGGTTCAGCTTTTCAAATTCCTCGCCCTCGCTAATGGTACAGCCATTTTGAATCATTTCAAAAAGTTCTAACTCTCTAATAGTATGGTACTCTTTGGAAGTAGATAACTGCTCTGCCCCTTCTTCTCGTTTATCTATTTTTATTAGGAATATTTTCTCTAGGTCACACTTAAAGTAGTACGCACTTTGGTCTTCTATTTTATTCAGGTATTTTGTCTTGCGTAGAATGCTTTCCCATACCACGTCGCTAAACTGGTCCACTATTTCAGCTGCATTCATGGGTTCATTTTCTTTGATAGCGACCCAGTCATCTGCAGTTATACCATTTACTACTAAGAAGTTTACAAATTCATCTTCTAGTTTTTCCAGTTCGTCTGAAGGTATTCGTGTATATTTCATCAGAGCGCAAATTTATTCGTATTCGTAAAAGGAAGAGAAAATTAGTGTTCAAATATTCCAAGTTTAGTACTACCGATTTCAATAAACTGGTGGCGATAGATGGTTTTAATAGTGGGATTAATACCTTTGCACTAATGAAAATAGGAAAAAACGCTGTAGTAGGCGTAAATTACGTATTAGATGTAGATGGTCAGCAATTAGATGCTAGTGGTGATAGCCCACTTACCTATCTACACGGTCACGGTATGATGATACCCGGTTTTGAGAAACAACTTGAAGGTTTAGCTGAAGGTGAGAAATATGACTTCATAGTGCCTGCAGCAGAAGGTTACGGAGTATTTAATCCAGAAGCGGTAGTAGATTTAGACAAATCAATTTTCTTAGTAGATGGTAGCATGAGCACAGATGTATTTGAAGGAGCTCAATTGCAACTAACCAACCAAGAAGGTCAACCTATGACAGGGGTAGTAAATGCAATATCTGAAGATAAAGTCACTATGGATTTTAATCACCAGTTAGCAGGAAAAGACCTACATTTTGTAGGCAGTATTGCTGCTTTACGTGAGGCTACTGAAGAAGAGATAAGCCACGGACATGTACACGGTCCAGATGGTCACCAACATTAATTTTAACTCACATACTATATTAAAAAAACCAAGTGCACGAGCACTTGGTTTTTTTTGTCGATCAGTTTTTAGCTGTGACTATATATTGGCAAATACTTGTACCGCTGTTAGTGATTTATCCTTAGGATTAAAATACGCTGCAATAGCACCAAGTGTATATTTTTTATTTAGGATATTCTCGTTGTGGTACTTACTCTGCATCCAAGTATTTAGCATATACGTGGCAGCTTCATTGTACGTCTTAGCGGTACTTATAGCTGTTTTACCCTTTTTATCATAGTTGTACGTCGGTATTAAGACGAATGTGCGGGCTATATTTTCACCTACGGAGTACTTTTCTACATCCAGGTAATGGAGCAGCCTTTCTTGTATGGTACGTTTACCTGGAGTGGGTTGGTCATGTGTTAGCTGTGTTTTGTTCTTTAAAAAATCATTGTGATCCTTCGCGACTTTATAAATAATGGTGTCATATTTCAAAGGTTTACATCCGTTTGCAACTCTGTACTCATTCACTTTTTCAAAGATTAGTTTTTCAAAGAGTTGATGATTGAAGTTGCTTGGGTTTATCTGATCACTACCATTTTGAGCATTTATGCTGAGAAAACTGAGAAATAGACCAATAAAAAACAGACTGTATTTTTTCATAATCCTAGTATTGCGATTTGTGTTCCTATTTTATTTCGATGATTCTAATATCCTCTCGTTCGAGTTGTATTTGCAACATTTTCAGGAGCTTCTCAGATTCTCTTTTTTTCTCAGCATTTCTCATTCTACTCCTCCATCCTACCAATGCTGTCGCTAAAGTATCCGTTTTTTCGTCTTTAGTATACACGAGTATGTCTACTGCCATCTCTTCTATGCTAAATTGACTTTTAGCCAATGCTACTACTTTGTTGGTAGCGTATTGCTCTCCGGTGAGTCTTTTTACCTCATTTTTTAACAGATTTATTTCGTCATCCTTATTCTGTAGACTGGTAGTGCTTTTTTGATAGAGCTCACTAATGATGTCAGATTTTAGAGATGCTAGGCGCTGTTCTTTAAACCCGATCGGTTGCGGCTGAATAATCTTAAGTTTACCGATTACGTTATACATCTTCATCCGTTCGTTTAAGCTGACTATGCTGTCTGGCTCTAGGTAGTCTCCACTGATATTTACATTGAGGATCACTTCATCCCCAGAGGCCGTTAGTTTATGACTATTGATGTAGATTCCATGTTTTGTAGCTATCTCATTATCCAAGAAGTTTTCTATGCGCTGATCATTTAGGTTTTCTTGTAATAGGTTGTAATAAAAATAAACACTTGG
>DNHN01000163.1:0-602 GCA_003485825.1 Bacteroidota bacterium
AATAACTTCCGTGCGAGCGTCATGTTGAGGGCTAGTGATGCCTTCAAGCTCTTTATATTCGGTTAGTGTTATTAAATTTGCCATATTATAAGTCCATTAATAAAAACTTGGGGGCGGCGAACCACCCCGAAGTTTAAGTAGTATACTACTATTAGCCTGCGTCGGCAGTAAGCTGTACAGCCACTGCACCAAGAGCTGATTGGATTCGTGAGAAGCCAATAGCCTGAGTTGCAACAATTGCATTTCGTTGGTTAGCTACTTCGTAGTCTGTTTCAATCTTAACGCCTCTTAATCGACCGACTAAGAATGCATCAACATTTACAGCAACACATGCAGTACCAGCAGAAGCCGGTGCAAGAACGTCACTTACGATTACTGGAGAACCGTATGCTTGACCAACTTGACCCGTAAGGATAGTTGCACGATCATTACCAATCTGATCAACAGTTTGGAAATCCGCATCTTCTAGTAACTTATAGTAAGCAGGTAGAGATACAATGTATGCAATCTTAGTTGGATTAACACCAAATTTACCCATTTTTCCACGTGCAGCAATCAAGTCTGCACCAGAGAACGCAGGAGCGCCATCTAACTGAGCTAAT
>DNHN01000163.1:734-6593 GCA_003485825.1 Bacteroidota bacterium
AGCTAAAGCTGAAGTGATCATAGGCAAGAAGCTAATCAAAGACTCTTCGTCAGTATCATTGTCGATAAAAGTACCAGCAATAACACGCTCAGTGTTGATGATTCGCTTACCAATGTCGAATTGACCTTCAGTACCACCGTTCTGTAAACGATTAGTATTAGTGCTAAGACCGCCAGCACCACCAAATACCGCTTCGTCTGCTTCTGCAGCGAAAGGAATGATAGTAGCTTGTGAATTTACTGGAATCTCACGGAATAAACCGGCAACATTAGTTGATAAAGAAACTTCTTCTTCAAATGCTTGAGTAACAGAAAGATCGATATTACCGTCTGTATCTACTGGAGTTGGAGTACCGAATAAAGTATTTTTCTGCATAAGATCTTTAGCAAAGTTAGTTCCCATGCCTTTACCAGTGATTGCACCTAAAACGCTAGCATGTAAGAATTCTTTAGAGAAATCAGACTGACCAGATTTTGCTGCAAACTCCATTTTGCTGTTACGCATAGCTTCTAATTCTGCAGATTTCTCGGCAACATCAGCTTCATACTTCTTAACAACGTCAGCCATTTCACTGTCTTTTGCCTTAGCAAAGTCAGCTTCCATGTCAGCTTTTAATCTTTCTGCGCCAGTTTCGATACCAGTGCGGATTACTGTTTTAACTTGCTCGTCTTGAGCAGCTTTTGCTTCTGCAGCGTCAGCTGCGATTTTTGCTTGCGCTTCGTCAGCGGCTTTTGTTTCGGCTTGTTTCATTGCAATTTTAGCAGCAGTTTCTTCAGCTACTTTCTTAGCAAATGCTTCCAAGTCGATTCCGGATTCATTAGTATCCATTTTGATCTCCTGTTTTTCCGATTTCTCGGAGCTTGTAGGTGCATCACTAACCAGGTTGGATGATATTTCATCTTCTTTGGTCAGAGACTGACCTGTTAGATCTACACGATTGGTGAAAGTTTTCTTGAACTCATTGTACTCTTCTTGAGAGTCAAACGATTTCGCGAGAGAAAAAGTAGCTGCTTGATTGCATGGTACCGATACAACCGATACTTCAAACAACTCAGCATCCTTAATCATTAATCCGTCAGTTTCTTTTATATAATCAGCATCCTTGACTTTGAAACCAACGGAAAAGGCTCCAAGAACACCGTCTTTTACTAGTTCACAGACTGCAGCAGGAGCAGATTTACTAATCTTTGCTTCTAACTCTAGTCCATTTTCTGTTACTTTAACGCCTGTTGCACGACCAATTGGTTTATCATAGTCGTGATTAAATAAAATTACAGGGTTATTTTTAAAATTTTCTAAACCACCTTTTTCCCAAGCCTCTTTAGAGATTACATCTCCTGCTCGGTCAGAGTGATTAGTACTTGCCATACCTCGTATCATTACGCTACCATCATCATTCTCAAGAGACTTGAACGTAGAGGCTACATGTAAGATTTTATCCATATTATTTCTCTTTTTTGCTTGACCCTAATTTTGATAAGGGATCTTTTTTAACAGACAGTTTAGGCGCAGGCTTAGGCGCTACAGGTTTAGCTACTTGCTCAGGCTCAGGCGTAGTATGTAGCTCAATCCATACGTCGGGTCTAGTTTTACGTACCAGGTTTACGGCCTGCTTCCAAGAAGTAAATACATGACCGAATGACGTTACTTTAATAGGGATATTATATTTATCATTTTGGTACTCAGTCCAGGTAGGTACTTTTCCTATCTCTAGAAAGTACATTGCTAATTTCTCTACGTTTGCTCCAACTCTTTTTCCGGGCATTTTAATCTTCCTCTGTCTCTTCGGGCCTTCCGCCTTCGTCTGGGTTTGCTGCAGAGCCTGCTATGTTTGCAGGTATGCGAATATCTTGTGTATTTTCTATTTCCTCAAAACCAAGACGCTCTCTGGCTTCTGCTGCTGTGATTATTCCACCATTTACTAATGAAGTATAATATGCGGATTGGTCTCTCATTTCTGGCTGTAAAGCAGGGATTTCGGTAGTATCTTCTTTTATCTCAAACCCAAAAAACCTTTCTAAAGCATAATTCATTTTTCTATGTATTGGTAGTATAGTCTCTAAGTAGTACATTCGCATATTGGGACGAATGTTAGCGTTATTCCCAGAGTCCAAAAGAATGTAAGGAACTCCTAGAGCTTTTACTATAATCTTCTCGTTCTCAAGTATTGCGTTTTGAAAATCTAGGTCTTTAAAATTTACATTTGTGAGCTCATCAACTTCGATTCCACCGTCTAATATTAAGGGGCGTCGTCCTCCGGCGTCAGGCTTATATCTTACGCTCCAAGATTGAATCATTCTTTCTTTGATTTTCTCAGATAAAGTATTAGGGGACTTAAGTACTAAACCAGGAACTGCTCCATTGTTAAAAAAGTTATCTTGAAAGTCACGCATAGACTTGATAATCTTCATAGTTCTAACAGCGGGTTTTAGTCTAGAAACTCCTCTGTACATATCATGGAATGAATTCTCTTTGATATGTACCATTTCATTAGGGGAGTAATCTACATCATTATAAGTGTATTTCTCTATATAAGTCTTAGGATCCCCATGGATCGTAACTTTTGAGGCTGGAACATGATAGATGAACGCACCATCAAAATATATAAAAATATTCCCGTCTAGAAGATAGTCGGTTATGCAATTACGTTTAAACGTATTAATATCTTGATAGAGGTTAGGCTGGTGGTTGAGCAAAGAATCTACCTTAGATCGTTTTATGCCTTTTACAATACTAAGAGTCTTTGTGGGAGCCCCTACTCTCACAGGGATTTCTGCAACATCGTCTATAATCATGTTAACACCACGATTAACTATTTCTAATTCCTCGTAGTATCTCTCATAGCTATGGGTGGCCTCTCTAGAGGAGAGTGTTTGTTGTAAATACTCTTGTACAGGATTAAGCTTAAAGATTACGTTATCATCTTCAGGCACTTTCCTATTTAAGATATTATCATACCAAGCCATGCTTTTCTCGTTGTATTCTTACCCAACGTTCCTGCTTTGTAGCAGTACTTAGTAGTGGGTCTTTACCATAGATAGAGTGTAGTTGTAAGTGGTGTTTGTGACATAACGTGGCGGTATACTCATACAACTCTGCATCATGTTCATCAATAAATTCTTCGCGCCACTCCATTACAAGATAACGCTCTACATTATTTTCCTTGACCCATTTGTCAAGTAGTCGAGTTAGGCTGTTATAATGGTGGAAGTCAAGCTTTACGGTATCACCACAAATCTCGCACTCACATCCTTTTTTGTATTTCGACTTCGCCTTATCTCGAATGTATTTTACTAAATCTCTTTTCAGTTCCATTTTCTTATCCAAAATTATAACCAGTTTAACATCTATTGTCAAACACTATTTTTCCTAGCTGCACTAGAATGTGCCACCACCGGTTTGAAATGAGTATAGTGCGTACCTCAAAGCATCTGCCATGTGCGAGGCCATATTATGCTTTGGCTTTTCTCTAACAAGGTTGGGATTAGTATCCCACTGGTAAGCATCTAGACACCCTAAGGTCTCTTTGCATTCTTGGTGCACAAACATAGTATCATTGTCTACGATGGCAGCTACATGGGCTATACCATCCAGCACCGACTTCTTGGCGTTTATAGTACTAATATCATAGTTCTGTGCAAAGTCAAAACGGGTCTGCGCGGCAGCGGAATCTATATAAATATAGTCTATGTCCCACTTATCTATTAGTCCCTGTATTTCTATGGCATGTTGCTCTGTAGTACGTTCTGAGTCATAGTATTCATCTAATACATGGAATACTTCATTGTCCCAATCATACGCAATTACACAAAATGCAGTAGGGTCTCGATAACCTACATCAAGTCCTGCGAATATGTCCATACCTTTTGGCTCAAACCTGCTGTAGTCCTGGACTTGCGTCTCGAAATTAAAGTTCCAAATCTGTCCTTCGTAAGTATTAAAATCCGCCTCGTACTCTTGCTTAAACTCTGCCTCACTCATAGACTTTCTAGCTTCTGTTATATCTGATTCGGTCATTCTAGGGTTGTCTTTATAAGTTGCACGTATTGAACACCATTCAGGAAACTCGTCGCTGTATCCTCTATAAAAGAATTCTGAGAACCAATTGTTGCGACCACGAGGGGTTGATACAAATATAGCTTTAGAGTTAGGCTTATCTAGTGTGGGACGTAGTGCTACGTTGAAAGCATCTCTACCGTCTGATAGTGCTGCTTCATCAAATATGATAAGATCGTAGCTTCGGCCTACACAAGAGTCTACCTGATTTACGGAACCCATACGAACGTTTGATCCATTAGATAGTGTGATAACTTTATCTTTTGCGTTATCTTTTGTTACTTCTAAGTCAAAGTGTTTTATGAGACCCCGTTGTAGGTCGAAAGAAATCTGAGACAGTGAGTAGTTCGGTGACATTATCAACACATTACAGCCAGGAATAAGAGTAACTAATTGGCCGATAATATTGGCTATATACGTCTTGCCCTGTCTACGTGATAATGCTGCTACTATGAAGCGATACTTGGGGTTATTAACTGCATTGATCATGGCTATTTGAGACTCTAACGGCTCAATGTTTAACATGTCCAAATAAGGATCTACAGGTATCTTCAAGAAGCGATCAGTGGAGTCAAGCTCCACTATTTCGCTACTTACTACGTCTTTTCTACTTATTTCTATTGCCATTATTACTTGCCTTTTGATTTATGTTCTATCTTTAAATACAGCTATTACCATTTTACTTTATTCGCCCAATATGCTGCAGACATTTTGCCTTTAGCAATATTTTTAGCGTGACGTGCTTTAAACGAACGACGCTTTGCTTTCATAGCCGCTGATTCTCCTGCTTTTGGCTTACCAGCAGTTTTAGCTCCTTGTTGTCCAAAACGAATAGTCTTTACTTTACTGCCAACCTTTGCTACAACAATGTGAGATTTCTTTGCGTGACCTGGTGTGCGTTTAGGCTTATTGTACCCAGAGACTTTCGCGCGCTTTAGGCGAGAGTCTTTTTTACGGGCCTTGCGCTTAGCGGGCACCTTTCTTACCTCTCTTTTTTGGCTTTTTCTTTTTTGGTCGTCCTACTGTTGAACCGTATGTTCCTCTACCTTTTGGCATATTAACCTCCTAACGGGCTTGACGCCGCGTCTAGACCTTTCCAAAGATCATCTACTTCTATCTTAAATGTTTTTACGTCCTTTTCAAAATCCTGTACATCTTCTAAACCTTCTTCTACTTTATCTTCTAGGATTAGGAAGTCTTTTTCTAGTTGATTGACTTTATCTGTTGAAGCAGAAGCGTCATCTAGTACTTCCTGTTGTCTATCGCCTATATTTTTCAAGGTTACTCCTAGCTCTGCTAGTTTGCCTTGTAGGTGAGCAACGTTATTGTCTTCTAGTTGAGTCCTTACAGTTGCGAGATCCTGTTCTATATCAGATAAATCAGGTATTACTATAGAGCCTAAATCGTCTTCTATAGTGGCTACTCGAGAGAAAAACTCAGAAGCTGCCCAAATGCCCCCACCTATTGTAGTTGCGAAACTAAGCATAATTGCTATGTATACACCTTTGAATGTGGTTCCACCAATTGTCAATTCTGTATTCTCTAAACTCATGGAAGTTCTCCCATTTCAGGTGCGGGATCGATATAAAAACCTCCGTCTGAAGGTCCTCCTAAGTATTCTTCTAGACCTTTTTTCGTATCATATCCTAGTAAGGATGCGGTGTCGCCGTATTGGAAGTACCCATTGATCATTATAGGGGTTTGGGTATCCAACAACACATTAAGGTGATCATCCTGGGCACTGTAGAATGCGGTTGAGCGAGCCAAATTAGAAAAGCTATCTATAGTTATGGTATCAGTTGT
>DNHN01000220.1 GCA_003485825.1 Bacteroidota bacterium
TAGACCCACGGAGGGAGCTATGCGATTTAATGAAACACAAGTTGAACCAAAGAAAGAGCCTAAACCTAAAAAAGAAAAGGTTGTTATCAAGGCTGGTAGTAAGGATTATGACTACGCTGAGTTAGCTAAGACTAAGAAGATTCTTACAGGAAGGGGTTCATTCTAATGGCTGGTAATAAGTATAAAGAAAAGGTGTCTGATGATAGTCTAATCAATTTGATTGAGACTGGTATTCAGAACTCTACAGGGGAATGGTTAAACTCCTCTGATATGACACGGGAACGTCAACGGTCTACGTATGAGTTTGCAGGTATTGCTGCAGATCACTTAGCACCACAAGGTGTATCTAGTATTGTTGACACATCTACTACAGAAACAGTAGAAGCATACACTTCAATCTTGTCTGATTTGTTCTTAAACAATGGTAAATTGGCTAGATTCGTACCATATGACAACTCCCCAGGCTCTTTTAAGAGTGCTAGGGATGCCTCTATGATTACTAATTATGCTATCTTTAAGCAGAATAATGGGTGGGAACTTATCCAAACCTGGATAAAAAGTGCCCTATTGTGGAAGAATGGTATCATTCGGTGGGACTATGTAGAGGGTTACGACTACGAGTTTGAAGAATACGAGAAAATCTCTCAAGGCCAGTTGGATATCCTCCTTGCTGAAGAAGGAGTTGAGATCATTGGTAACCTAAATTATGAAAATGAATTAGGTGAGTTGAACATGGAGACCGGACAGCAAGATGCTGAGTTGGTTTATGTTGATGTGCGTATTCGTCGTAAGAATGATAACTCTCGTGTTAAGATAGAAAACATCCCACCAGAATCTTTTAGGATCTCTCGTGATGCTAAGTCTATTGATGATGCTAGTTTCGTAGGTATCCAGACAATCTTAACTCGCTCAGAGATCCGTAAGATGTGGCCTGATGTTGCAGACAACATTGGTGAAGATGAATGGGATGAGCTTGGAGATGATACGACTTGGGATGGCAATGGTAGCTATGCAGAGGATATTGCAGCTCGTAAGCTAGTGACAGGTCAGAGTTACCTACAAGGTCGTATGGCTGATGACATTACAGCATTAGAAGCCAATCGGGAAGTTACCATAACAGAGTGTTGGATTAACGTTGACCGTGATGGTGATGGGGTTGCTGAACTTAAGCACTTTATTATTGCAGGTGATACAGTCTTGTACGAAAAAGACATAGATATGATTCCAATCGCTTGTCTATCACCTATAGATATCCCATATGAGTTTTATGGTTTATCTATTGCTGACTTTACACGTTCGTCTACACTAGCATCTACTGCAATCCTTCGTGGGTTTGTTGAGAATACATATCTTACAAACTATTCACCAAAGCTTGCTGATCCAAACGTTGTTGATTTCTCTGCTCTCCAAAACATGAGACCAAAACAAATCATTCCAACCAATGGTAATCCTAATGGTGCTGTGTCATCACTACCACCAGAGGCAATTAGCTCAGGCACTGTACCACTACTCTCACACTTACAGACAATTAAAGAACAAGCAACTGGTATGTCAAAGGCTGCTCAAGGTCTTAATGATTCCTTGTACGTGTCTGGTAATAGTGAATCAAAAGTGGCTGCAGTTAAATCTGCATCTCAGAAACGTATCCAACACATTGCCCGTAGGTTTGCAGAGACAGGTATGAAGCGGCTATGTACAGGTGTGTATAAGACAATGCGGAAATGCTTGAAGACTCACTCCAAGTTTAGTTACCAAGGTGTGTTTGCTGAAATAGATATTATGTCCCTTCCATCCCGTATGGATGTGGAGGTGTTCCTGGATATCGGTGAGAACTCAAATTCAAACATGATTAAAAAGTTTGAGATGGTTGGTAGTCAAATACTGCCAGCACTGAACAGCCAGGGTCAGGGTGTTGTTATTCGTCCAGAAGCTCCTGCTATCTTAGCTACAAAACTTATAGAGTCTATGGGTATTGATAGTAATGATTACTTGGAAGACTATACAACGGATGAGTTTAAACAGAAAGCTATGGAAACTGTTAAACAACAAACTGAAAAAGCACAGAAGGATGGTGCTCTGTTACAACGAAAGGCGGAAGCAGATGCATCACTAGCTGAGGCTAATGTAACATTTACCAACGCACAATCTAAGAACACTGTGGATGATAATACTAAACAGTTGGCTATCTCTATTGATAAGCATTTCCAAGAGTGGGCAGAAATTGATATCAAGGCTCGTAAAGAAGGTATTGAACCTCCAATGCGTCCTGACTTTAATCAGATAACAACTCTTGCAAGGGCTATGATTGCAGGAGAAGCATAAATACCAAGGAGGTGGGGGAATGTTTGGATTACCTTTAGAACTAATCACGATGCTTTTCTCCACCATACTTGGTGCAGTTATGTCTATCTGGGGGCAGAACACAAAGAATAAGAATGAACAGCAGAAGATGATGATAAGTGGTATGCAGCAGGCTAGGGAGCATGGTAAGAAAGATGTTCACTTCGCGTGGACAAGAAGGATCATAGCCCTCTCTGCTGTATTCTCTATCATCGTGTTACCAAAAGCGGTAGCAGTCTTTTACCCAGAAGTAAGTG
>DNHN01000193.1 GCA_003485825.1 Bacteroidota bacterium
TACAATTAATATTCTTGGTTCGATAAGTGCTATTTTACGCTTTTCTAGTATTCATCATAATTACAGCATTTCAAGGTGAATTTCAACGTTCATTGACCTTGCTTTGTAATAGTAAAACACTACATTTGGTCATTAGCCTGTAGATAAATGTGTTATCATGTTAAAATGACTGAACGACTAGACCTAGTTGCTAAACGACTTGGTTTATTGCCACCTAGAGGAAATCATCAAGACCTGTTTACTCCTGAAATGCACTTTAATGGCTTTTCCTTTCCATGGATGCCCATCCTGACCAATTCTGATCCAAAACAGATGAAGCTAGGTAAATGGTGGCTTATGCAACCATGGCAGCAGGAATTTGATGCAGGAGCGCATAACTGCTTAAATACCCGTATAGAAAATGTAAATAAATCCCACAGCGTATGCAATACGTATCAAAACAATAGGGCCGTAATGATAGTTGATGGCTTCTACGAACATCAATGGCAAGATACCAAGGGAAAGCATAAAAGATGTTTTCTAATGAACAGAATGAAAGGTGACCCATTCTACTTAGCATGTCTTTACACTAAGTGGCACTACGAGGAGGTCAAAGCTGAAATTAATACGGTCACGGTACTAACAAGACCCGCTAACGCACTTATGGCTGAAATTCATAATAGTAAAAAGCGTATGCCGGTAATTCTTGATGAAGAAAAAGCGCATAAATGGTTGTCTGGAGACCTTGATATTGGGTTAATGAAAGATGGAATGGAAGAGTATTTCTCTGATTATAATTTAATGTACATGCCTTACGATTATAATCGTCCGCATATAATCCGGTCGCACTAATTTGATAAAATGGGATGGAGATATTACTCGTAAAAATGGACAACACCATTGACTTCCGAAAGCAATGATTCTTCAGGCAGTTTATTTGAACTTGAGATACGTTGGAATCTGTTAATTTTACAATCTGACAGAATGGAAACGATATAATCCTAAACTACAGCTGTATTATTAGTAGTGTAAAACTAGTAAATGGCTATGTACGAAAAAATGATAGTTGTAGTTAAGCCTAATTTTAGTAATTTGGTCTCATGAATGAGGCGAACTATAGTGAACTAGTAGAATGTTATGGATTTCTTTTCGAGCCAGAGTTATTAGAAGAAATAAGACGAAAAGGAACTTGTCACACTGCTAAGGCAAATATGGTGATTTTGGATTATGGCGATGAAATTAGTGCCATGCCATTGGTGATAGACGGAGCCATTAAGATTTTGAGGCAAGATAGTAAGGGAGATGAGCTCGCACTTTATTATTTAGAAAGAGGAGATACGTGCTCTATGACGGTAACATGCTGTCTGCAGAAAAAAAAGTCTGTGATACGTGCCATCGCTGAAACAGATTTGCGGTACATTACCGTTCCATCAGAAAACAATAAAATATGGATCAGGAAATACGAGAGTTGGATGAAATATGTCTTTGAAAGCTATAATTATAGATTTGATGAGCTTTTAAATTCGGTAGATCAATTGGCTTTTGACAATATGGGTGAACGGCTCAGAAAGTATCTGAAGGATCAGGTTTTAATAAAAAAGTCTAGTTTGCTTGATATTAGCCACCAGGACATTGCCGACGACATGCATTCCTCTAGAGTAGTTATTTCTAGGTTACTTAAGAAGTTAGAAAATGAAAATGTGATTAATCTAAAAAGAAATAAGATAGAAATGCTGGACCTGTAGTCGTGATTTTGTTAACCCTAGCCATTTTAACGGTGTGTATTAATTATTGGCGTTTGTTTGGTGAATTAGTGAAATGCCAATTCAAGAACATTGCTTTGGAAGTAACTCATGTTACTTAACATCTAGACACTCTGCTCTTCCTTTGCATAAGATTGTATGCAGCGCGAAAGCAATATTTTTATCATAATCAACTTTACAAATCAAAATAGAGCATGAGGATTTTACTAGTCTTCATACCTATTTTTTTAAGAGTAACGGTTTCAGCCCAGTCTCCTCCTGAAGACAAAAATTTACTTCATTACTTCTCAAATGGGGAGCTCTCAGGCCAAATAAGGGACTTTACCATGTCGACCATTAATGCAGGGGAGTTAGATGATTATTATGCCAATGCCATTGGAGCATCTATTCATTATGAAACGTTGCCGTTTAAAGGATTTTCAGTTGCATTAAATGGTATTTTTGTTTATCGTGTTTTCTCCAATGACGTCCTCGCCATTGATACGATAGCTCAGGACCATTCACAGTACGAGCTTCAGTTATTTAATATAAAAGACAAAGGGAACTTCTCAGACTTGGATAGGTTAGAAGAACTCTATGTAAAGTATGAGAGAGAGAAACTGGCCTTTACGTATGGTAAAATGGAAATTGAAAGTCCTCTGGTTCGATTACACGACGGGCGCATGAAACCAAAGGTTTTCTCTGGTTTCAAAACAAATGTGAGTCTCCATTCACATAATATCACTGGGGCATGGTTTACTAAAGCTTCTCCTCGGTCCACCACTCATTGGTATCCGGTAGCGCATGCTATTGGGATATATAGCAATGGATTCACCACGGAAGGTGATGAAGCTCATTACCACGACCAGATATCATCTGCAGGGCTAGGATTACTTGGCTTAGACATGAAACTCAATAAAAACACGAACATAAATGCGTGGAATTACTACTTAGACAATATTTCGAATAGTACACTTATAAAAGTAGATATAACTAAAGATACAGGAGTGTATGGTGGATTCATGTATTTGTATCAAAGGCCTATCAATAGTGGAGGTAACATAGATCCCCGTTATACTTTTCACCAAAGTACGGAACGTACTAATCTCCTGAGTGGTAGTCTAGGTTATCATTTTGGTTTTTGTGATGTCAAGGCGAATGCCACCCATATATTAAACTCTGGTAGGTTTCTATTCCCAAGGGAGTTTGGTGTAGACCCAAGCTACACCTACATATCAAGAAGTCAGATTGAAGGACAAGGGAATGCTACAAGCTTTGGTATAACTGGGCTAAAGAATATAAAAAATATAGAAGTAAAATTAGATTGGAACAGAATGTTGACTGATAATCGTGCGCTGTACAATAAGTATATGTTGCCGTCTTACGACCAATTTAATTTGGATTGTTCTTATGGTTTCGAGGATAAGTTAGATGGGCTAGAACTGCGCTTACTATATGTGTATAGAAGATCCACAGACAGAGATATCGTCTTGTCAAAACAGCATAATACGGTTAATTTCAACCAAATAAACGTGGTAGCAAATTTCAATTTTGCGATGCAAAGAAATCACCATAATTTGAGTCATTAAATACGTATAACCACCAACTAGTTAAAACTAGCAATTTAACAACACCCTCCACCATCATAATGGAAGGTAGACTTACTGATGAAAATATCTTCTCTTTGGAGTGAAGCAAGATCACCAGCCGTCTTGTCGCAAATGGCCAGTGGCTGGTTTTTCAGGAGAATATGTCCCTTCTCATCATCAAAGAGTTCGTCCTCTCCGTAGTAAATGGCTGCTTTTCCTGTGAAAATACAAGGTCCATCTGCTGGCATGGGGTCTTTGATTGCAGCTACTTCTATCGACTCTATGTATATTAACTCATCTGTGGCATAATCCTTTGGGCTTAAGATACGATAAGGCTTTCGTGCTCTTATCTCAATGGTGCCAAAGCCTGCATCTGTTAATTTTTTGATGTACTCTGTAATTGGCAAGCTACCACTTAAACATAAAGCGCGTAACGTGTCATCATTTCTTAATGCATCATTCATGGGCTGCTCGCAAGTAGGATCGCTCATAACCAGACGTCCGTGTGGTTTTAAAACCCGGTACATTTCGGAGATGGCTTTTTCTAAATCCTCTTCTTTGAAAATATTGAATAAGCAGTTTTGTGCTGCTACGTCAATACTGTTGTCTTCTACTGGTAGACTAAGTGCGTCTCCTTTTCGTAAATCTACGAAACTGCTTTTAAACCAGTCGTTTTGTTTTTCGGCTTCTATAAAGTTTTTACGAGAGGCTTCTAGCATTTCATCAACTAAATCTATACCGATCACTCCATTTGCTTGCCTAGAGAAATAGGCAAACTGAAGTAGTTCCATTCCACCACCTGCGCCCACATAGAGTATTCTGGGGCTATTTGTCAAGTCGCGTGAATGCACCGTACTGCCACAGCCGTAATTCATTTGTTGCATTATAGTTGGTATTTTCAAACCGGGTAATTCCCAGATAGGATTAGTGGTGCAACACAGCCCTACATCTGGAATTAAGGCAGCTTCTTTATATATGTCGTGTGTGGTTTTTAAATAGCTCATAAGTTTTTTATTAATTGGGTAAATAGGTGTACTAAATTCGGCTCTGATTTTTCGACAATCGACATTATCTCTGGTATGTTTATAGGACTTAAATTATCAGGATCACACTCATCAGTAAGTACAGAAATGGCTGCAATTTTGAGACCTAATTGTTTAGCAACGATTACTTCGGGTACAGTGCTCATTCCTACGGCATCTGCACCTATAATAGTAAGCATTCTGTATTCAGCTCTAGTTTCTAGTTGAGGACCTACTACACTGGCGTAGACTCCTTTCTTTATTGTGATATTTTGCTCTTTGGCAATTGATTCTAGTTCTTTTAGGAGAGAGGAGTCATAGGGCTCACTCATATCTATAAAACGTTCTCCGAGTTTCTCCACTCCTTTAAAAGCGAGAGGTGACCCTCCTTGCAAATTGATGTGGTCTTCTACCAACATTAATTCACCTTTTTTGAAGGATAAATTTACCGCACCAGCAGCGTTAGAAACTAGAAGCGTATGTACTCCTAATGCTTTCAAAACCCGAACGGGGTAGGTGACCTCCTCTAGTGTATAGCCTTCATACAAGTGAAATCTACCGTGCATTACAATTACCCTTTTACCTTCGAGTTCGCCAAAGATTAGCTTCCCTGCATGGTATTCTACGGTAGACGCAGAAAAGTGAGGTATATCCTGATAAGAAATCTCTTTTAAGATGTTTAGTTGATTTATAAATTTACCTAAACCTGTTCCTAAAATCACACCTATCTCAGGATTTTCAAAACCTTGTTTATGTAAAAAGTCTACCGAAGTCTTTATTTTATGTATCATTTAGTCGGTTGGGTATTTCTTTGGCAATATTCTATGTAAAGACAAGAATTCTTTAAATCCTCAAATGTATCCACATCATTTAGCGTAGAAAGTAAATGAGTGGTTATTTTATTTTCCCTCAATTCTGCAAGGGTTTTCTCGAGTAAGTTTGGTTGGCTCCATGGTTTGTTTTCAAAGATACAACTGTTCATTTCTGACATTCCTATAAGGTAATAGCCACCGTCATCAGCAGGTCCAAAAACCGTATCGAAGTTATTTAGTTGAGAGAATGCATCTTCTATGATTACACTGGATATTTCGGGTAAGTCTGAGCCGATTAAAACTATTTTTTTATAGCCATCAGCAAATCCATTTTTAAAGGCATTTTTCATTCTCTCGCCTAAGTCTACACCGTTTTGTACCGTTTTTTCATCGTGCGGCCATCTGCTTTCCATTCTGGTTTCTGAAAAAGAAATACGTTTGTTCATTTTTAGTGGGGCAGTTGCTTGTTCTGTGATGTCCAGTAGCCGAGTGTAAACAAATACGGCTTCTTCATGTCCTATAGTTTTAGCCAGTCTAGTTTTGACCATACCCGCCTTGACGTTTTTTACGAATATGATGACCAACTGTTCACTTTTCATACGCTCCTTTATTCACTATGTTTTTTACGATACGGACCCTTGGCAACTGCTGCCAGCGCCTGCTGTGCAGCCATAGCAATGTTGGGAAACCACAATAGCTCTTGCTGCTAAGACCTCTTCGTTGTAGTCTTTTATATGTTTTACTTTACTATTTACTTTTAGCTCTAGCATTTGATTAAAATCACAATC
>DNHN01000322.1 GCA_003485825.1 Bacteroidota bacterium
TGGTGCGGTGATGCTGCTCAAAACTTACCGTGGATTCACCATCTGGCGCAGCTCAATAAAGATATCGAACTTTCGTTGATACTAAGAGATGACAATCTTGATATTATGGATCAGTTTTTAACGAATGGAGGCCGCAGCATTCCTAAGCTCATTGGCCTATCTGCTGATAATGAAATACTCTTCAGCTGGGGTCCAAGACCACAGTTAATGCAAGAGACCTACAGTACAATGAAAGCAGCGGGAATGGAGTACGCTGAGATCTCCGAAACCATTCATCGGATGTATGCTAAAAACAATGGAGAAGCGTTTCAAGATGAGTTGTTGACCTTGCTTCAATAAAAAATGCTCAGTTACCCACATAATAGTTTCATTTAGAGTGTCTTTTATTGATAAGTTTTGGTAACAAAGTTTGTCAATACTCGTACATTTAAGTTTTATTTGACATTTTAAAATTCACACGTCGAATCATGAAATTCATAGTAAATACAAACGAGTTATTAAATAGGCTACAAAGCATCAGTGGCACTATAGTATCTAAGCCTGTAATCCCTATCTTGGACCACTTTTTATTCGATATAAAAAGCGGAAAACTGACCATACACGGCACAGATTTAGAAACCTCTATGAGTACTTCTCTACAAGTACAATCTGACGAAGATGTGCGGATAGCTGTACCTTCTAAGATGTGTATGGACACGCTTAAAGCACTTCCTAATCAACCTGTTACATTTACCGTACAAGAAGATAAAAGTTCTATAGAAATCAAATCTGAGTTTGGTAGATACAAGTTAATCGGTCAAAATGCTGACGATTTCCCTAAGATACCAGATACTACTTCTGAGAATAGCTTTACCATGTCTGCAGGAGTTTTAAGTAGTAGCATTGCTCAGACTATCTTCGCTTCTGGAAACGATGAACTTAGACTTAGCTTAACTGGGGTATACGTACAGTTGTTTAAAGACAATGCAGTTTTCGTAGCTACAGATGCAAATCGCTTGGTAAAGGTAGAACGTAAAGATGTGAAGCCAGGAGTAGAAACTAACTTTATCTTGCCTAAGAAAGCACTCAACCTACTAAAAGCTAACCTTCCGCAGGATGATACAGAAACTAAAGTGGATTTTAATGAGAGTAATGCTTTCTTCTCGTTTGGCGATATTAGCCTTATCTGTAGACTAATAGATGAGCGCTACCCAGACTACAGAGCTGTGATACCTACAGAAAACCCAAACAAGCTTACACTTAGCCGTCAGGACTTCCTAAATTCGGTAAAGCGTATCAGCATCTTTGGAAATAAGACAACCAATCAAATCAATATTAAAATCACCGGCAGTGAACTGACTATCTATGCCGAAGACCTAGATATGAGTAACGAGGCCGTTGAGCGTTTGGGATGTGATTATGCCGGAGAAGATATGGAAATAGGTTTTAACTCTAAACTTCTCACAGAGATGCTCCAAAATATTAGCACTCCAAACATAGTGATAGAACTATCTACTCCGAGTAGAGCAGGCATCATATTACCAAGTCAAAATATCGACGATGAAGAACTACTGATGCTTATCATGCCAATGATGATCGCTAGTAATTCTTAACGACCTAAATCTGTACTAAAAATGGTATAAGTTATACAATGTAACCTTACCGTCATTTGATTGTCAGATTGAATTATAGTCCCTTTTTATTTGACTAACGTCTGTATATTTGAGATGACTTAATTGTCGAAAAGCCAATCTAAAGCCTCAGTACAAGGTACTGGGGCTTTTACTTTTTTAGCTTTTTCATCCAATGCTCAACGCCTACAATAAAATAGCTAACCTCTATGGTCTGATTGCTAGTGCGGTGTATGGCACTCAACTAAACCAAGCAAAACAAATCTTAGTACAAACGCTACCTAAGCATGGAAACGTGTTAATTATTGGAGGTGGCAATGGCGAAATACTGCAGGCTATTTTTGACTATGCCCCGAACCTATCCGTCACTTTTGTAGAAGCAAGCGACACCATGTTATCGCTTGCCAAACAAATTACACCAGAAACCATGTCCATAAATTTTGTGCACTCCGATAGTTTTGACTACCGTCAGCAGCATATCGACGCTATATATGCCGCCTTCTTTTTTGACATCTTCTCTCCTACTGATGCCGATAAAATTATTCAAATATTGGAAGAGAAACACCCGAACAAACCCACTTGGCACATTGCCGATTTCAATCTCCAAGGAGTAACCAAATGGAAGAGCCTGCGCAAGGTTCAAATTAAAGCGTCCATTTTATTCTTCAGATTAGTCGCTAATCATGCTTATACTGAACTACCACCCCTCTTTTCATATTTCAGAAACAAAGGATTTAAATCACTGACTAAAAAAACGTTAGCCTATAATTTCCTATGTATAGAAGTGTTTCAAAGACCATAGATACTTTTTGGGCCGAGATTTGAGTTATCTCTAGTAAGAAAGGAGGAACTTAATCATGGCATATATCAAAAGAACATTAGCAGCAATACTTACAACCGTATGCATACAGATAGATGCAGGTTCCAGTCTTACCAGTCAGGTAGATTTCTATGGCCACCAGCTTAATGTGACTTATGACCAGCAGATTTCTCATGTAAACTTCACTACCTATGACCAACGCGAAGTTGAAGGGAAAATTAGTCATTACAGAAACGCTGCATTAAAACACGCAGCTTATGGAGTCCGTAAGCACGCCGAGAACTATAAGTTAGATGATGTAGCGATTACTTTACTCGTAGATAAGTATGCCACCAGTATAGCTAAACGTCAAAACTCCAATAAACAAGTATTTATAAAATATATGATGCTCAAGGAACTGGGGTATGATGTCTTACTTACGAAAACGGATGCAACACTCAACTGCATGGGACAGCTTACCTTCACTCCCGGCAGATATATCTCTATCGAATACAATAACAAAACTTACAAAGACCTTGACTTCAAAAATAGAAAGAACAAAGGTAAACACACGATATACAGCGATAGCAAGCAAACCACTAAGCGTATAGGACATAATGTAAAAGCAGCTCCTTTCATTAATGCAAAGAAAAGAAGCAAGCTGCTCAAGTTTACTTTTGGAGTAGAGAAGCACGAGCTCACTGCAGAAAGTAACCAGTCTATACTAGAATTCCTGACAGACCTCCCTATGTATAAAGTCGGTCTAGAATTTACTGCCTTGCACGTGAGCAGAGAGATGGATACTACGTTGATAGCGTACCTCACTGCACAAGTAGCAGATCGTGAGACGGTAGATCAAGTACGATTTTTACTCGCTTTTGTACAGCAAGTTGTGCCTTACGGAAGCGATTATGAGAAGTACGGTGAAGAGCGATTTTACTACCCAGAGGAGACTATTATGGCGAGTACTGCAGACTGCGAGGATAAAGCCATGCTCTTAGCATACCTCACCAAAGAAATTTTAGGGCTTCATTCTATCGGTCTATTCTTTCAAAAAGACGAACACCTAAGCCTGGGCATAGAAATACCCGGTTATGAGCCTACAGGATCATTTGGATACAATGGGAAACGATATGTGAGTTGCGAGCCTACGGCTAGGTATCCCAGGTTAACCCAGTCTCAGTTTAGCCTAGAGCGTTTAAACAAAGTCATTGAGCTTTAATGCGCTTCATCGACGACTTACCGCCCTGTTCTCGTTCTTGCCATTGATTACTGATTTGGCCATAAGCCACTTCTTGAACGAACGAGATGAATCTGTTTTACTTTTTGGGACCCTTTGGTTGGAGTGGTCTTACCTCTAGGTTTACCTGATGAAAGTTAGCGGGCATCTCAGTAGCTTGAATAATCATAGTAGCCACGTCCTCTGGCATAAGCATATAATCGTGTGGTTCTATACTGTCTACATTCCGAAAGAAATCTGTCTTTACACTACCGGGGTATACGCACGTAACTTTTACCGCAAAGTCTCTGAGTTCTTTGTACATACTCTCAGAAATCGCTTTTACCGCGTGCTTCGTAGCGCAATACACACTTACTTCTGGATACCCTTCTAGAGCAGCTGTACTAGCTATGTTTACGATATGTCCACCCTGTTGAGTTTTCATTACTGGCACCGCCTCTCTGCATGTATAGAGCGTCCCATACACATTGGCTTCAAACATCTGTGCTATTTGCTCATCGGAATAGTCTTCTACCTTTCCAAAGTAACCCAGTCCTGCGTTGTTTACCAATACATCTATACGATTGGCACTCATCGTTAAAAAGGAGCGAAACGACCGTTGGACATTTTCACTTTTACGTATATCTGTCTCATAAAAATAGAAGTTGGGATGATCCAACTTTGGGTCCGTCAGCCCCATCCCTCCTACTATACAGCCTTTGGCTAAAAACTGATGAACCAGAGCATTGCCTATGCCCCTACTTACACCTGTAATAACCACATACTTTCCTGTCAAGTCCATATAAACTTAGTACCCGAAGAGTTCCTCTAAACTAAGTTCTTTCACTTCGCCATACTTAGCTAGATACCCTGTGTCTATCTTTTCTCTATCTCCTAAGACAATGTAAGTAAAGTCTCCAGCGATTCTATTCCTGTGAAACTCGGTAACATCCGACAGTGAGATACTCTTCAGTCTCTCACTCGTAAGCTTACGCATATCTTCTTTCACACCTAATTTTAGCGCTTGATCGTAATTGAAAAGAATCGAAGTCTTTAATATTCTGCTCGTCTCTAGGTTTTGCTTCAGGGCTTGCTTTCCATTATCAAAGGTTTTTTGGTCTTCTGGAAGTTCCGCAAGCAAAACATTCATAGCTTCTATTCCTTCCTTCATCTTATCCGACTGAGTACCGACGTACGCTAGCACTATGTTATTCTCTCCCAATTTATTTGCTTCTGAGTAAAAACTGTAGGTAGAATAAGCCAAAGCTTTTGCTTCTCTTATTTCTTGGAATACAATACTACTCATCCCCCCACCGAAGTACTCATTGAACATATCTATGTCAGCAGCCTCTTGAATGTCCAGCTCCGAAGATTTTTTGAGCCACATAATTTCCGCTTGCACCATATCGTAATGAGCTAAGTATACGGACTTGCCATCGGTATCTAACATTTCAAACTCCTTGAGTGGTGGAGTAGGCAAGAACTCCGCTGGAATAGTGTGCACTTTACTTAATCTGACATCCAGTTCTTCTAATGTCAATGGCCCACTATAAAACACCTTATGCTTATAATTACTCAAGTTATGGATGTATTTAGTCAACTCTTTACCGCTTATCTTCATCACTTCCTCTTCGCTTAAAAAATAGGTAGAAGGATTTTGCTCTCCATACAATGCATAATTTCTTAATCGATACATTATAGCACCTTTATTTAACTTGGCATCCTTTCTAGACTTTAGTTTTTGCGCTATCATTTGCTTGAGTTTCTCTTCGTCTGCTACTGCATTTTGCAATAGATGCTCAAAGAGCTTTACGGCCTCATCAAATTCACTTGCTAGTCCATTCAGGTATACGTAACTCTGCTCACCTCCTGTAGACACTCCATAGTTACACGCTAGTTTATAAAACTCCGTACTGATATCATCCGGGGTATACTCGTCGGTGCCTAAATACTCTAGGTACTCTACCGCTAGCGCCAATTTCTGGTCGTGTAACGAGCCTATATCCAGTACGTAGTACATGGCGAACAATTGGTCATCTCCTTTCTTTACCTTCCAAACCGGCACCTTACCGTCTATCTCACCAAAGGCTATCTCTTTTTCATATTCTAAAATCTGCGGTGCTATGGCCTTGGTCTTTCTCCCCAATATATCTGCTACAAACGGAGATGTTTTACCTCTATTTACTTCTACTTTAGTTATTTCTGGCTTTTCTACCTTAAGCGACTGTGTTTTCTCACCTTGTCGTTTGTAGACCACCACATGACCTTCTGAATAGTACCTATTCGCAAAATTGGTCACATCTTCTTTAGAATACGTTAGCATATGGTCTAATTTAGCCAATTCAGATGACCAAGAGTTGTTCATTACAAACGCATCCATAAGTGAATAAGCAGTAGCTCTATACGAGTCGTACTCACGGATTTTACTTACTTTTTGGTTGAGCACGATACTTTGCACGAGTTCCATATCAAACTCACCACTTTTTAATAATTGAATCTGCTGATAAAACAACTCCTGTAACTCTTCCAAGCTTTGACCCTCTAAAGGCGTACCTCCAAAGAAATGCAGACCTCTATCCTTTAATAACATAGTAGAGCTATAGGCTTGAATACATCGCTGAGCTTTCACCATATTCAAGTCTATTAATCCTGCACTTGAATTGGCTAGTATGAGATCTACTAAGTTCACTAAGTCAGCATCCTTATCCATAGCATCAGGCACTCGGTATCCCATCATTAGTGATTCTTGGCTAGGTCCTACTACATTGATTATTTGTTTTTGAAACACCTCACCACTCTCTTCTGAGTTGATAGTAGGTACTGGTTTAGCTTTCATATAGCTAAATTTCTTCTCCACTTCTAGGAATGTGCTTGCTAAATCTATGTCGCCCACCATAATTACTGCCATATTGTTCGGCACATAAAAGGTATTGTAATACTCTCGTATCTTCACCAAGCTAGGATTTTTTAGGTGCTCTATAGTGCCTATAGTCGTCTGTCTGCCATAGTTGTGATTTGGGAATGAAGCTGCTAATAGCTCCTCATACACTTGTCTTCCGTCATTATCTAGCGTCCTATTCTTCTCCTCATACACTGCTTCTAGCTCTGTATGGAATAGTCTAAGTACAGGGTTTCTAAATCGCTCTGCTTCTATGTCTAACCACGTACTTACTTGATTACTGGGTACATCATTCACGTATACCGTTCGTTCAAAACTCGTAAACGCATTCGTTCCTTGAGCTCCTATTGCTTGCAGCATTTTATCGTATTCATTTGCGATAGCAAACTTTGCCGCTTCACCACTGACACTGTCTATCTCCTTGTAAATCTCAGAGCGCTCGCTTTCATCTGTGGTGTGGTTGTATTTTTCATACAATGCATCTATCTGATCCAGAAACACTTTCTCTTTTTTAAAGTCTAAGCTTCCGTACTTATCTGTACCTTTAAAAAGCATATGCTCCAAGTAGTGCGCTAATCCTGTATTCTCTGCGGGATCACTACTACTGCCCGCTTTGGTAGCTATGAGTGTTTGTACACGAGGCTTCGTGCTGTTTTGAGCAAGGATTACGGTCAATCCATTTTTGAGCGTGTACCATCTTGAATTGGTAGGATCATTGGTATAGCTGGTATACTCATTTTTGTTCTCGTCTTTTTTAGTGACTGCTTCTTGGGCAGATACAGCAAAAGTTATCAGCGCCAGTAAGGCGAAAAAAGATAATCTAAGGTTCATAATTTTTTAGTGCCCGCAATTTAAGGACTCTCCGTAAATTCATCAGAACGCTGCACCAAAAGAATCGCATTTTTATCGAATCCTTAGGTCTTATGGCTATCGCAACATTTTTTCTCACTGAAAATATTATTTCACTCAGTCAAAAATCTTACTTTTGCACCAACATAAAGCTATGTCAGAATACAAATTAATAATGCCTAAGATGGGCGAAAGTATTGCGGAAGCAACTATCATATCTTGGCTAAAAAACGAGGGAGACGCTATAGATATAGACGAAGCTGTACTTGAAATAGCCACAGATAAAGTAGACAGTGAGGTACCTAGTATGGAAGCTGGTGTACTTGTAAAAAAGCTTTATAATGAAGGAGATGTAGTCGCTGTAGGTGAGGCAATCGCCATTATCAGTGCTAGCGGAAGTGCAGCTTCTGCTCCTAAAGAAGAGTCGTCTGCCGAGGTAGAAAAAGCACCAGCGGCGTCAGCGCCTGCTGTCGCTGCTATCGAAAATACGGTAGCACAAGCTCAAGATACTGCCGCTCCTGCACTTAGTAATTCAGATGCCAATCGATTTTACTCTCCTCTAGTAATGAATATCGCGCGTACCGAAGGAATCAGTATGCAGCAACTCGAGACTATTCCTGGAACAGGAAAAGATGGTAGGGTTACTAAAAGAGATATTTTATCGTTCGTGAAAGATGGTGGTGCAAGTGCTCCAGCAGCAACCAACACGCCAGAGCCATCCTCTAGAGAACGTGTTTCTCCACCAAAAGAAGAAAACAATAAAGTTACTCCTTCTGCTCCTGCGGTTAGTCTTAACCCTGGAGATGAAATCATAGAAATGGACAGAATGCGAAAGCTGATAGCTGACCATATGGTAATGAGTAAGCATACTTCTCCTCACGTCACTTCATTCGTAGAAGCGGATGTAACTAACCTCGTAAACTGGAGAAACAAAATAAAAGGAGGTTTCAAAGCAAGAGAAGGTGAAAACTTCACCTTTACGCCTATATTTATTGAAGCTATCGTTAAGGCGATCAAAGATTTTCCGCTGATCAATGTATCGGTAAACGGGGATAGCATCATCAAACGTAAGAATATCAATATAGGTATGGCAGCAGCACTACCTAGCGGAAATCTAATCGTTCCGGTAATTAAAAATGCGGACTTTATGAACCTGACTGGCTTAGCTAAAACAGTAAATGATTTAGCGAATAGAGCGCGTACCAATAAGCTCACTCCAGATGAAATACAAGGCGGTACCTACACCGTAACTAACGTAGGTACGTTTGGCAATGTTCTGGGAACACCTATCATCAATCAACCACAAGTAGCGATTATGGCTATGGGTGCCATCGTTAAAAAGCCTGCAGTTATAGAAACAGAGCACGGTGACTTAATCGGTATCCGACATAAAATGTACCTATCTCACTCCTATGATCACCGAGTAGTAGATGGTGCTCTAGGCGGTATGTTCGTGCGTAGAGTAGCAGACTACCTGGAGCAATGGGACGAGAATAGAGAGGTGTAATACAGTTCACTTGGTGAGTAGATCTCGCACCGTAATTTTACGCTTTTTGCGTACTATTATCGCGTACCTCAACTCACAGGTAACTCTACACCCCCTGAATAGATCACATAACAAGTTCAACTAGTTAAAAAACAACACTACCAATGAAAAGCGTCGTACTTATTCCTTGTAGACTAGAGTCTACCCGTTTTCCAAATAAACCATTAGCCCAGATCTTAGGCAAGCCAATGATACAATGGGTGTATGAAGCCGCTGAAAAAAGTGAAGCTTCTGATGTATTTGTAATCACAGACAGTCAAGATATTATCAATGCTGTAGAAGCCTTTGATGGACAAGCTATCCTTACCTCTGACGAACCTCAAAACGGGACTGAAAGATGTGAAGAAGCTATGGAAATATTGAGTTCTGACGGTACGGAATACGATGTCATCATCAATGTACAAGGCGATGAACCACTCATCTCGGCAGCTGATATCAATAGAATGCTGGACTTGTTCGAGGAAGAAGATGTAGACGTACTTACGTTTATACAGCCCATTAACGATGAGGCTGAATACCGCAATCCAAATATCGTGAAGGCCGTACCTACTACGTTTGACGAAGGGTTTTGTGATATTACCTACTTTAGTCGCTCTCCTATCCCGTATATGGATGAGTTTAGACCAGAGGTAGCCTTTAAACATATTGGCATTTATGGATTTACAGCCACTGCTTTTGAAGAGACCAAAAGCCTAGACCCTTCTCTTTTAGAAGAAGTAGAGCGACTGGAGCAGCTTCGTTGGGTGCAAAATCACCTCGTAGTATCTGCGATGGTCACTGAGACGTTACTTATCGGAGTAGATACTCCAGAGGATTTAACCGCTGTTGAAAACATATTGAAATCCAAAAATTAGGGTTTCGCTATTTGCTGTTTGCTTTCACTTACTTTTGCTGACCGTACACGAACGGAGAGTATTTTGCTAATTCTAAGCAGCTTTTTTCCTTTTTTGGACAACTAAAAACTAATCACTTATGGACACAAAATACGTATTCGTCACCGGTGGTGTGACATCTTCTTTGGGTAAAGGAATCATCTCCGCATCCTTAGCCAAGCTTTTACAAAAGAGAGGTTACCGAGTTACCATCCAAAAATTTGACCCGTATCTAAATGTAGATCCAGGCACGATGAATCCGTATGAACACGGCGAATGCTATGTGACTGACGATGGAGCAGAGACCGATTTAGACCTAGGTCACTACGAGCGTTTTCTAAACGTACCCACCTCACAAGCCAACAACGTAACTACGGGACGTGTATACAGTACTGTAATCAACAACGAGCGAGAAGGAAAGTACCTGGGCAAAACGGTACAGATTATCCCTCACGTTACCGATGAGATTCAGCGACGTATGAAAATCCTGGGAGATAGTGGAGATTATGATATCGTCATCACTGAACTGGGTGGTACGGTAGGTGATATAGAATCACTGCCCTACGTAGAGTCTGTGAGACAATTAAAAAGAAAACTAGGTAGTGATGACTGCGCAGTCATTCATCTAACCCTAGTCCCTTATCTAGCAGCAGCTGGAGAGCTCAAGACTAAACCTACCCAACACTCGGTACAGAAACTACTGGAAGCGGGTGTGCAGCCAGATATCTTGGTATGCCGAACAGAGCATAAGCTGAGCAAAGAGGTTCGAAACAAGATCGCCCTCTTCTGTAACGTAAATCTAAATGCCGTTATAGAGAGTATAGACGTAGAGACGATTTACGATGTGCCACTCATGATGGAGAAAGAAAAGCTAGACAAAGTAGTCTTGGCTAAGCTTAGACTTCCTACGAGTACAGAAGCGGACTTAAAAAGTTGGAAGGACTTCCTGTTCAAACTAAAACACCCTAAAAACGAAGTAAACATAGGCTTGGTAGGAAAGTACGTAGAACTTCCAGATGCATACAAGTCCATCATAGAGGCTTTTATACACGCAGGAGCCGTAAACGAGTGTAAGGTGAACCTTAGCCTTCTCCCTTCAGAAAACATCAATGAGGATAACGTAGCCGATCGACTGAGAGATTTAGACGGCGTGCTCGTAGCTCCAGGCTTTGGTGATAGAGGAATAGAAGGGAAAATAAACACGATTCAATACCTCCGTGAAAACAATATCCCCTTCTTCGGAATTTGCTTAGGAATGCAATGTGCAGTCATAGAATATGCCCGAAATGTACTGGGACTAAAAGATGCACATAGCAGTGAAATGGCTGAAACCAAAAATGCAGTCATAGACCTCATGGAAAGCCAAAAAGGCGTATCTCAAAAAGGGGGTACGATGAGACTAGGAGCTTATAAATGTAAGTTAGAGAAAGGCTCTAAGGCCTACACCGCTTACGGTAAGTCTTCTATCTCAGAGAGACACCGTCACCGTTATGAGTTCAACAATCAGTACCTAAAAGCCTTTGAAGATGGAGGAATAAAAGCTACTGGTATCAATCCGGACAATGGACTGGTAGAGGTGGTAGAAATTCCTACACATCCTTGGTTTGTAGGTGTACAGTATCACCCAGAACTCAAGAGTACGGTAGATGAGCCACATCCGCTCTTCGTGCGCTTCGTGAAGGTAGCACTGGAGAATAAAAAGGCGTAATAGACCTAAAGCTGCCCACAGCCTTCTAGGTGCAGAAGGTGTTTCTGATTTTTTTTACTATATTGTATCTAATTTAGAAAATAATAGAACATCATGAATAGTAAACTGACACTCGTATTGCGCATTCTCTTAGGAGCATTTATGGTATTTGCAGGAAGTGGTAAATTCACTGGAGCAGCGCCAGAAATGACCGGAGAAATGGGCGAATTAATGAATACACTAGGTTCTCAATTCCTAATGATTATCGGAGGTTTTGAAGTAGTATTTGGCTTGCTCCTTGTTATAGGCAAATGGATACCGGTAGCGCTCACCTTCATCTCCGCTATAATGCTGAATGCGGTCATCTTTCATTTTTTAAAAGACGATGTTGCCAACTCTATCGGAGCGGTAGTGGCACTGATCTTGGCGCTCATACTCATATTTTTGGGGTACAACGACCGTTTTAAAGAATACCTGCGGTTTTAATACTGGGTGAAGCAGTCTTCTGGATGGGTTTACCTCCCCCATTTCTTGATTCTGTAGCGGTTTGAGGTGCGGGAATAGTGCAGTCTTCGCTGTTAAGTTAGCAACTAGTACTCGTCAGTCATCACACCTTCTAGTAACAGCTTTAATCCATTTTGTGAAGAGGTTGTGTAGGCTTCCAATTCTTTTAAATAATCAATAATTTTGTATCGTAATTGGGATTTTTTTGTAATTCTTTCAAAATGCTAATTTGAGCGACTCTTAGAGCATCAGCAGCAGTACAAGGAATGTCTGGCTGAATACCTACTACTTCCCAGCTTTTTTTTGGGACAGGATGGTAATGACGATTAAAAGGAATGAAGGCTGTAAATCCTTGTGCGATTTTAAAAGGACGAATTTCGTGTCCACCTCCACCAGTTGCTTCTCCAACTACTGTAGCACGTTTATGGCCTTGTAAAGCAGAACGAAACAGTTCTGCTGCCGAAAATGTATAATCGCTCGTTAAAATATAAACGGGCGAATTTTTAAGCTTGTCTAAATCGGTAGTAAGAATCTCTTGCCTACTCGCAAATATATGAACAAGAAGGTACTACAAGAGAATACAGGTATCAGGTCTGATACCTACACAATGTATTTATTTTCTTTACTTCTTTCTTCCTAAGAAAGAAGTCCCCGAATTTAGTAGGCTAGTAATAAAACACTTACATCTTTTAT
>DNHN01000130.1 GCA_003485825.1 Bacteroidota bacterium
CTGAGTCTGCCGTGCATAGACCGTCTGCTGAGGTTACGACTAATTTATATGTAGTACTTACGCTTGGCGACACCTGAGGATTAGCATTCGTGCTCGTGAAAGACCCCCCTGAAATAGTTGTCCAATTATATACATATCCAGAAATGGCACTTCTACCTAAAGTAATAGACGTCCCTGAACACAGTGATAACGTATCTCCGCTTGTACGAGCTTCTAGGTTACAGCAAACTGTACTATCGCTATTTGTAATAGAAGCTCTAGTTAGCGTAAGAAGCGAATTTGATTGTACAGTAGTGATATTCTCAAAGGTGTCTGTAGAAAATGAGATTGAGCCAAAATCAACTGGCTCTGACCCAACCAAACAGTTCAAGGTCAAATTTGGTAACAACTTAGCTAAATATAAGTCCTCTGAGGACGTGCCTCCGAAAGAAGAACCAGAGGTAAAAACACTGAAACCAAGCGCAGGACTACCTGCTATAAATGCTCCCGACTCTCCGTCAGCAGACACACCACCAATAACTGTAGCTGGAGCGGCACCAGCTGAAGCACCTACTTCAAAAAGAATAATATCTCTCGAAGATGTAGGTAACACACTACTAACTACCAAGAGTAAATTTGTTCCAGAGCCAACTCTAAAGTTCATAAGATCATCGTCTCCCGTAGACCCATAGAAACTGCCTGTTGTAGTATTGAAATTCGTATCAACTTTTTGTATAAATACGTCCACATTACCAAAAGCGGAATTAAACATTTTTCCTCCCACGCTATACTCGTTTGTTCCGGTCTGCACTACGTGTGAAGCTTCTTCAGAAGAAGCAGAACCGAGATTCCTTGCTTTTATAAGATTTCCAAAAACATCGAGCGAAACAAGGTACGCGTCTGTATCTCCTGTCCCTCCAAAGGTCACGGAGTCATTTGCCGTACTTCCCACTATAATTATATCATTATTTGAAGATTCTATGATTGCAGCACCTCTATCATTTCCGTCTCCACCAATAGTTTTTATCCAGTTAACCGCACCAGAACTAGTCAACATAACTGCCAATACATTTTCTTCCATTGTATCTTGAAGTACATAACCAGTGGCATAAAATGCTCCTTGTCTAGACTCTACAACATCGGTAAACCTTTCTGCACTATCAGTAACTATAGTTCTGGTCCACTGAAGAACTCCAGCAGAAGAAATTTTACTGACAAAAGCATTTTCTCCTGTGGTCGAATTCACCGTATATCCACATATTACTGCTCCTCCATCAGAAGTCGATTTCATATTGGTAGCCACATCATCCACAGTTAATCCATAGGTAAATGACCAAAGAGTATTTCCTAGTCCGTCTGTTTTCGTAACCTGATAGTCAATACCTCCTTGCCCACTTGATGTTGTATTGGATAACAAGAAATAGTCGCTATTACTTCGCTGAAAAGAAGCTACTGCTTGATCGGCATCCGTATTGTTGATTACCTTTAAAAAATTAGTGTTTTGACCAAAGCTAAAAAGCCCGCAAAACATAAAAATACCTATAAATAAATTATTCTTCATATGATCACAAAATTGAGTGGTCGAAGATATAATATTCTAGCTACTTACTTGCCATCTTTTGGCAACTTTCACTGAGTACGAAAGGAAAGACTCAAACCCATCGTTAAATGCTTGGTTATCTAGAAGGTTTCCGCCTTTATCTATGCACTTCGTTACTTCTTGGGCTTCGAAAGTGCGAGGACTTGTTATACTATTGAGATCAAAGACATTGAAAATTTTATTAAATACGTAACCTAACTGGACTGCAGGCATACGTCCTCCTCTACCACTACTAACTCCTACGGTAGCTACTACGGTATTATCAAAGATGTGTTTATAATTAGCACCAGCCAATTGGTGTATTGTATTTATGATCTCCGCACTTGGAAACCAATTGTACTCTGGAGTAAGTACAATAAGTAAATCCGCGTCATGTATTGTTTTTACCAAATACTGCTGAAATGGTGTTTCAGTTTCAGGGTTTACCCACCCCTCAGAAAAATTAGGAAGGTCGTATTCCTGAAAATCTACAATTTCTCCTTCGCCTAATTTTTTTTGAATCGCTTTTGCTACTCTTAGGGTGTTATTCCCTTTTCGAGCAGAACCCGATATTATTCCTACTTTCATTTATTCAGTTTTATGAACTTAGCTAACGCTTTTACCGTCTTATAGTTTCTAGCGAAGTCAATAAACCACCATTTTGCAAAAGGTCTACTAGATAGTGTAAACGTTCCATCGCTCTTGGAGATTTCTACTTTATCTGCACTGAGAAAATGCACTTTCTTCTTAGCATAAATCTTTCCATTTTCAATACGAGCATCCTTATATTTCTCATTAGACACTATCCAATCCATCACCTCTTGAATTTCTTTATCGCTGCTCACGTGCACGACTTGATGGCTTTTCATATAGTTTTGATCAGGGGCTCCCTCTACTTCATCAAAACTCACCGCATGATACACACTCACCAAGAATCCGATAGCAAACGAAACAAAGAATGCCACATTCAAACTGTTTTGAATAAAGGTAAAGCCATATTTCCAACCTCCCTCCTTCGTAATCACGACCACGAGTGCAATAGGAAGTACTAACAAAGCAACTCGCAATAAATACGTTAATACGATGATAAACTTGAATACTAGTTTCTGAAAATTCATTTATAATACTTGCATTAAAATAGCGTAAGCACGCTGTGGTTTATTTTGACTGAGTAAATCTTTAGCCAAAGAAAAAGACGGCGTATCCATTACCGAAAGGTCTCTCTTTATATCTTCTGCGGTAGGTATGCTTTCCATATTACCAAGGATACCAAGATCATTTCCCGTCAAATGTGAACTGGTACGTATCTTTTCAGGAAGCGCATCCACCCCTACTCCAATAGTCGTGATTGGTTTATCGACCTCAAACATAGAAGCATCATTTGCCCTGCAATACCAATTGCCTCCCATTCTGCTCACCAAGTCTATTTTCTGCTGATCTACCATCTGGTTTTTATCCAACACTTCTTCTGCGATGTGGATTTTTTGCACCTCACAAATTACTAAATTTCCTGCCCCACCGTTTTGACCTAGTTCTTTTACTTCTAGCACTTTACACTCAATCTGTACCGGCGATTCTTTTACTCGAAATGGTCGGATAGTATCTGACGCAATAGGCGTAAATCCTGATTTTTCAAACTCATCTACTCCCGCTTCAAAAGGTGAACTAGCCAAACTCATTTGGTGCACCATATCGTA
>DNHN01000285.1 GCA_003485825.1 Bacteroidota bacterium
GAACTCCCGGCAGGCACCGGTGAGCTCGCTAGCGGATTGGTAGGCCAAGGAAGAATGTGTGAGCCTGAGGATATTGTAACTCACATAGAGCACTACTTTGAACTTGGAAACTCCCTTGTAGGTAAGACCATACTTGTGAATGCTGGATCAACTTATGAAAAACTGGATCCTGTTCGATTCATCGGAAACTATAGTAGCGGTAAAATGGGGAAGGCAATAGCCAATGAATTGGCAAGTAGAGGCGCACAGGTACATTTGGTTTTAGGACCAGTAAACACCGACGGAATACATAAAAACGTGCACTTAACGTGCATAGAAAGTGCAGCAGACATGTACGAAGCATGCAGTTCTATTTTCGCTCAATGCGATGCGGCCATACTCAGTGCTGCTGTAGCAGACTATGCTCCTGCACATACAGCCGATCAAAAAATCAAAAAGAAAGGAGATACGCTATCGCTAGAATTAATAAAAACCAAGGATGTCCTTTATCATCTAGGAGAAGTTAAGCGAGCAAATCAAATTTTAGTTGGTTTCGCTTTAGAAACGCAAAATGAATATGATAATGCGATTATAAAGTTAGAGAAGAAAAATCTAGATTTCATCGTTCTAAACTCAATGAACGATAAAGGTGCTGGTTTTGGTAAGGACACCAATAAAATAACCATACTAGAGAAAAACGGTAAAACCCATAACTTTGACACTAAACCAAAAGCTGAAGTAGCCCAGGATATTGTATCTTTACTCAGTACTTATTTATGAAAAACATACTCACGATATTACTCCTATTCACCTTTGGTGCAGTAACTGCTCAAGATTTAAATTGCGCAATTGAAGTACGTTCTGACAATATACAAGCATCTAATAAAGAGATATTCTCCGATTTAGAAAATGCCATATCTCAGTTTATGAACCAACGTAAGTGGATCAGTGATAAGATACAGCCTCAGGAGAAAATCAATTGCAATTTTGTAATTAATATTACGTCTTTTAGTATTGACCAATTTAAAGCTGAAGTAAATATCACCAGCAGTAGACCAGTATATGGAACTACGTATAACACCCCAATCTTTAGTCATTTTGATCAAGAGTGGAATTTTCAGTATGCACAGTTTCAGAACTTAGACTACCAAGAAAATGCTGATGTGATGAAGCTAACCACGTTACTTGCCTTTTATGCCAATGTAATCATCGGTATGGACTTCGATTCTTTTTATCCAGAAGGAGGACAGCCTTATTTTAATAAAGCACTTCAGATAAGAAATCTATCCCAAAACTCACCAGGGTGGGGACCTAGCGATGGAAGTGGAAATAGAAACAAGTACTACATTATAGATCAATTAATGGACGACCGTTTTAGACCACTTAGATCTGCTAACTATCAGTACCATATGCAGGGAATGGATAAGTTTAAAAATGATAATAGTGCAGCTCGAAAGGAGATCTTTGAGGCGCTGGAAAAAATACGTACAGTTCAAGAGCGACTTCCAAACTCAGTGATATTTAAGATATTTTTCCAGGCTAAACGACAAGAACTCATTAACATCTTCAAAGAAGCAGAACCTGGATTAAAAAACCGAGCAATAGAACTCCTAGGCAAATTAGACCCAAGTAATGTAACCAATTACGACAAGATCAAGTCGTAGACATCCCAATACATTGGGACACTACTCCATAGTTGACTACCTAGTCTATAGCATCCAGCATTTAAGATGTAAAAGTCATTGTAAAGCTTTTGGCCACCTCGTCTTTAGCCTTCACCCAGACTACACCTTTCTTTTCTGCTATATTTTTAGAATGAGATACATAGTCTGCTAATCCTTGCCAAGGTTCTATACACACATAGTCTGCTCCCGGTTTAGCCCATATACCAAGATACGGGAACTCACTAATATCTACTTCCACTGTGTGGTCAGAATTTAGATGTTTCAAAGACACTGTTCTAGACTTCAATCCCTGAAATATTAGTGCATCCTTATCAAAGGTATTTTTAGATAAAGGAATCTTATTCCCCTCTATAACAGAAATAGACTCATCGTTAATATACGGACCACTAAGCTGGTCACTAAGTATGTTTTCGGATTCACTAAATATTATTTCATACTCATTTATAGGTGCAGCATTAAATGCAGGATGGCCACCAAAAGACACCGGAATGTCTTTGCTATCCTGATTGATTACCCTAAATGTTTGCTTCAGTGTATTCTCAGAAAGTACGTACGTAATGAGTAGCGTGAATTGAAATGGATAAGACGACAATGTAGTCTTTGACGGCCGAAGTACAAGACAAATACTGTGTTCACTTTGGTGCAGCATATCAAACTCTAAATCACGTGCAAACCCGTGATGCGATAAACTATACCGCTTTCCCTCGTAGTAATACTCGTGATCCAACAAACTACCCACTATAGGAAACAAGTTAGGCGCGTGGCGTGCCCAAACAGATCCTGCTTGCCACATAAATTCGTATCCTTCAGTATTTTTTACAGAACATAGCTCAGCTCCAAGTCTATTGATCTTGACTGTAAGAAATTTATTTTTTATTAAAAATTGATTAAGCATCTACTATGCAATATTAATTAAAATATGATGACGACGATGATTCATAAACTACACAGGAACTTGAACTGAATACATATGCTGATTACTTACAGTTCCCAACCCCACCCCACATTTTCAGCTTAGTTAGTAGGCCTCTTTTTTAATTTAGAATTCTTTAACCCTTTTTATTCC
>DNHN01000317.1 GCA_003485825.1 Bacteroidota bacterium
TTTTTCTTCTGTGGTAAGTTCTACGGCCTTCACTTTTTTCTCTGGACGCATCTGTGGGAAGAAGAGTACTTCTTGTATACTCGTATTATTGGTAAGTAGCATTACCAGTCTGTCGATACCGATACCGATACCCGATGTAGGTGGCATTCCATATTCCAGTGCGGTAAGGAAGTCTTCATCTACGAACATCGCTTCATCATCCCCTCGCTCCATGAGTTTTGCCTGTTCCTCGAATCGCTCACGCTGGTCTATAGGGTCATTCAACTCACTGTAGCAATTGGCGATTTCTTTTCCGTTTATAATCAACTCAAAACGTTCGGTAAGTTCTGGATTATCTCTGTGTTTTTTAGTCAGGGGAGACATACTGATAGGGTAGTCCATGATGAAGGTAGGTTGTATCAGTAGGTGCTCTACTTTCTCACCAAATATCTCATCTATGAGTTTACCACTGCCCATATTCTCATCTACGTCTGCACCCATTTCTTTGGCAGTTTTACGAAGTTCTTCTTCGCTCATCTCACTGCAGTCTACACCTGTGTGTTTTTCTATAGCCCCAAAGATGGTGAGTCGTTCAAATGGTTTTCCGAAGTCGATGGTGTGATCTCCGAAGACTACTTCAGAGGTATTATTCACGTCTATAGCTATCTGGCGAAGTAGCTGCTCAGTCATATCCATCATCCACATGTAGTCTTTGTAGGCTACATACAGTTCCATTTGCGTGAATTCTGGATTATGCGTACGGTCCATTCCTTCGTTACGGAAGTCTTTGGCAAATTCAAAGACACCTTCAAACCCACCTACAATCAGGCGCTTTAGGTAAAGTTCATTTGCGATTCTCAGATAAAGTGGAATGTCTAGTGCATTATGGTGGGTGATAAACGGACGGGCCGCTGCACCCCCAGGGATAGCTTGCAGAATGGGCGTTTCTACTTCCATATACCCCTTGGTATTTAGGAAGTTACGCATACTTGCTACCGCTTTAGTTCTTTTTATGAATGTCTGACGCACCTGTGGATTTACAATTAGATCCACGTAGCGTTTTCTGTATCGCTGCTCCGGGTCGGTAAAGGCGTCATACACTTTACCATCTACCTCTTTCGGCATCGGCAGTGGATTGAGTGATTTACTGAGTACTGTGAGTTTTTTTACATTGATGGATAGTTCACCTGTTTGTGTATGGAATACATTTCCTTTTACACCAATGATATCGCCTATGTCGAGTATTTTTTTGAATACTTCATTGTACATGGTCTTGTCCTCCTCCGGACAAAGTTCATCTCTATTGAAGTATGCTTGAATAGTTCCTTGCTCATCTTGCAACTCTGCAAAACTTGCTTTGCCCATAATACGACGACGCATGATACGTCCTGCGAATGAAATTTCTGCAAACTTCTCTGGACTATCGTCAAACTGTTTACTTATTTCAACACTATTAAAATCCTTAGCATATACGTCTGCAGGATATGGATTAATGTCTAGAGCTCTTAGTTTATCAAGGGCTTGTCTTCGTTGAATTTGCTGTTCGTTTAACTCCATTAGTTTAAAAATGAGTGCAAATATAATTTTACGATAGTCAGATTATGATTATTTACCTCAAAATGGGGCAACTTATTATTGGCAGTAATGGTCTATTCTAGAATTGGACGTTTATTTTTGTTATCGAATGATAAAAAGAGGATTGGTAATTTTCATACTGCTTTATGCAACACTGTGTAAAGCCCATGAGCCAATTCGCCAAGATAGCACTGCTAAACCACGTTATGAGTTCGTTCCCAATGCCGGGCAATGGCATCCAGCAATTCGCTACAAATCAGATATCCCTTTTGGCAGTTTACTCCTAGAAAGTGATGCCTTACACTATCTGCTCATAAACCCGGAAGACTACACTAGAATAAGTGAATGGCAACATGATAACCCGACTAGCGTAAGCGAAGAAAGTCCCAGACGTCACAGTGTTCGCATGCGTTTCTTGGGGATGGAGTATGCACCCCACTTGCAGTCCGTATACGCTCAAAAGCATTATTATAATTATTACCTAGGCAATAATCAAACGAAGTGGGTCAGCAAAGTGCACCCATCTGCACAAGTCAATTATAAGAACGTATATCCAGGAGTTGACCTCGAAATAGTCGGGCAGCGTGGGTTGAAATATCAATGGGTGATACAACATCCAACACAAGAAAAACTAGCTACTATACAGGTGTCCGTAGAAGGTGCTGAGACTGTTACCTTAAAAAATGGCACAGTAATAATACAGACTCCAGCTGGAAATATAACTGATAATCAGCTATTTGTGTATCAGCAGGTCGAAGATGCTTTAGTGGAACTCAATGCCCGATATACATTGACGGATAGCATTCTAGGCTACGAAGTCTTGAGCCCTATTGACCCTAATTACCCACTAATTGTAGATCCAGAGCTCATCTTTTCCACCTATTCGGGTTCTACAGCAGACAACTTTGGGTTTACTGCTACCTATGATAGCAAGGCAAATTTATATGCAGGAGGAATCGCACAAGAAATATCAAGTTTAAATCAGTCTTACCCGGTGACTTCAGGTGCTTTTGATACCGACTATAATGGAGGTATAGGACAGGAACCTGCTGGCCTACCGTGTGATATTACCATATCTAAATATGATAGCGCTGGAACCACCCTACTATGGGCTACGTATTTGGGCGGTAGAGAAAGTGAGTATCCTCACAGTCTTGTAGTAGATAGAAATGATGATTTAGTTATTTTAGGAACTACACGGTCTGGTAATTTTCCAGTAGATAGTTTAGGGTATGATACAAGCTTGGCAGGAGGTATAGATATTTTCGTAACCAAACTAAGTAGTGATGGCACATCACTACTTGGTAGTACTTTTATAGGAGGCTCACAGAATGACGGACTAAATCAAAATCCGAATTTAAAGTCTATGTATGCAGATGATTTCAGAGGAGATATTATCACAGATGATGATAACCGTATTTTTGTGGCTACTACGACACTATCTCCTGATTTACCTACGATAAATGCTTCCCAGAGTTCAAAAGGAGTTGGGTATGATGGATATCTTTTCGAACTATCTTCAGATATTCATACATTAAATTGGGCTACCTATTTAGGTGGGGACGGCAGTGATGCTTTTTACAGCATAAAACTAGACCAGCGAGATAATATCTATATAGGTGGAGGCACAAATAGTACGGACCTCCCAGCTACCGATACCGCTATTGGTCCTAGCAATCATGGTGGTACAGACGGAGTTCTTGCTATCTTTAGTAAAAAAACGAAAGTACTAAAAAGATTAACCTACTGGGGAACAGAGGAATATGATCAGATATATTTTATAGACCGAGATGTAGAGGGTAGGATATATGCGACTGGACAAACTTCAGGTGCAATTACAAAGACCACCGGAGTATATGGAGAAAGCAACAAGGGGCAGTTTATTTTTAGAATAGACACCTTGCTACAAAACCAAGATTTCGTCACCACTTTTGGCAATACCAATGAAACTCCAAACCTCGCTCCGAGTGCTTTTTTAGTAGATGTTTGTGGTCATATATACTTTTCTGGCTGGGGTTCTACCAAGTCTCAATTAAACTCTGGTAGTACTAATAATCTTGAAACTACCGCTGATGCCGTACAAAAAGAAACCGACAACAATGATTTCTATATATTGGTCTTAGGAAGAGATGCTCAAGACATTCTTTATGCTACCTACTTTGGTGGTGATTCTACGGCAGATCACGTAGATGGAGGGACAAGTAGATTTGACAAGCGAGGAGTCATGTACCAAAGTGTTTGTAGTAGTTGTCCCGCCGCCGATGATGATGCTACAAAAACACGTGAGATAAGCGACTTTCCGACAACTCCTGGTGCCGCTTTCGAGACTAATCCAAGTGTGCGATGCTCCAATGCTTCATTTAAAATAGACCTCCAGATACGGTCTGCAGTTATTTCTGATTTTGTAGCTGCCCCCACTATCGGGTGTTCCCCTCTCGGCGTTCAGTTTACCAGTCAGAGTGTGCTTGGAGATTCATTTCTTTGGGATTTTGGTGATGGAGATACCTCTACTTTACTTCATCCATTTCATACATTTTTGGAGGCAGGTACATATACGGTTACCCTCACAGTCATAGATAGTGCTACATGCAATGTACTCAGCACATACCAACGTGAGATAGAAGTTATAGCACAAGCTACAGCTGCATTTGATGTGAGTTTTAACGCATGTGAGAATAAGGTGAGTATAGCGAACACGAGTACCAATGGATTTCAGTTTCTTTGGGATTTTGGTGATGGGATCACCTCTACAGCGCGTAATCCTGAGTATGATTTCGAGACAGTAGGAACGTATGATATCGTTCTATATGTAAACCCTGGGACACTGTGCGAAGATTCCATAACTAAACAAGTAGAGGTTTTGGAGGATGCTACCCCGAGTATTAAGTTGTACAATGTGTTCACTCCAAATGGTGATGGTGTAAATGACTGTTTTAAATTTGATGTAAAGAATAGAGAATGTACGGATTACAAATTACAGATTTTTAATCGTTGGGGTGAGCGCCTTTTTGAGACGCTAGATTCTCGTATTTGTTGGGATGGAATACTCCCAGATGACAAACACTTGGCGCCAGAAGGCACCTATTTTTATATCGTATATCTTGGTAAGAACAGCGAACCTATATCGGGTATTGTGGAACTCATGAAGTAAAAGCTGCGGTCTTATTTGGGCCGAATCTGTCTGTCTTTGGGGCGTCATTAAGTGGCCACACTGCACGGCAATCTATAGGTAATAGTGCATTTGTAAGCTTGAAGGAACGTATGGAAGTAAATGAGCATGTTTAATAGTCAAACCCAGGTTTGAAATAAAATGAGCAATTTTGCCGCCAATGATGATTAGTAAGACCTGTTACCTTGCAGTACTGTTAGTATGCACCTTTACTTGTGCTGCACAGTTAAATCAAATCACTTTAGATGGTGAACGGAATCCAAACGAGCCCAGCGTCTGCTTTGATAGGTCCAATGATTCTATTCTCTACGCAGCATCTAATATTAATAATTTTTATACGTACGATATGAAGTCGGGCCTTACTTTAACACAAAAGGCGACGTCGGTATTTGGGGTATATGGTGATCCGGTACTTCACTGGTCAGGGTCAAATGTATTCTTCACTCATTTATCGAAAACGGAGGGGAAAGAATATGGAGAGTGGTTCGATAGAATAGTTGTTCAGCAGATATCTAACGTAAATTCTTGGAAGGAGCAATCATACAGTGTGGGGTATAATGCAGGTAAAATGCAAGATAAACCTTGGCTTAGCTCAGATGAATATTCGGAAAGAAAGGGAAGTGTATATGTTACTTGGACAGAATTTGACCAGTATGATAGCGATGACCCAAACGACTTTTCGCGTATCCGGTTTTCTGCACTAGGATTAGGAGAAGAGTCATTTTCGGATGCAGTCACCATATCCGATACCGTAGGAGATTGTTTGGATGGAGACCACACCCTAGAAGGAGCAACTACTGCAGTAGACTCATCCGGGAATATCTATGCAGTATGGGCGGGACATTCCAATATCTACTTTGATAAAAGTGCAGATGGAGGAGTCACTTGGGGCAAAGACCACGTTATTGCCCAGCAGATTAACGGATGGGATATGGATATGCCTAACATTATGCGGGCGAATGGAATGCCATTTATAGCATTAGACGTGGCCAGAGATATTCTCTATGTTACTTGGGCAGATGAGCGAAGCGGTAACGCAGATATTTGGCTAAAGTATAGCAAGGACAAAGGGGTGACTTGGAGCTCCGCTATCCAGCTTAATCTAGATAAGACCAGTAGTCATCAGTATTTCCCCAATATTGCAGTAGATCAGCAAACGGGAAAGGTATATGTAGCCTACTATGATTTCAAATCCAGTACGACAAATTCATTTTATGTTTTATCACTAGCGTCATACACAGCGGATGGAGAGGTAGCTAATGTTCAGCTCACACCATACGCAATTCCACTGCCTGGCAAAAAGATGTTTTACGGGGATTACCTAGATATCGATGTTCATAACGATAAGCTAGCTGTAGTTTATACTGCGTTTGATCTTAATCAAAAGACGGAAGTAAACCTCATTACTGAAGAGGTAATTTCGGGTGGTATATTCAGCACAATTGCCATAAATAATACACCTGCCATTCTTAGAAATTCAGATTCAGCACAGGTTCTACTCAATGTAGAGCACCCTCATAAATCAAAGATTAAAATTTGGGTATGCGCTAATGGACAGCGAAAGAAGTTTACCTTTAAAGGTGAATATGGTGGAAGTGAAAGAGGGTGGGATCAGGTGTTAGGTTCCTTATTTTTAGGGGATAATAGCCAGATTTGTAAGATAAGCTATAGGATTAAAGATACTGAAGTTAGGAACATTTATAAACGTAGAATACGTCTTTCATTGGAGTGATTTTAACAGTATATTTTCTAGCAAACTTTACCGCACATATTAACTTTGATATTTAAGGGCAAAACGACTTAATTTGCACACTATTTTTTAACGACCAAAAGATGTCAAATAAATATAACAACGAAGACCCAAGCGTATTACAGAAAATACAAAACCAAACAGGCTGCCTACTACTAGTTATTGGTGTGGCCATGTTAGCCTTTGTACTTACAGATTTAGTTAGTTCAGGTACCAGCATATTTGGCTCTGATCAAAACTCAGTTGGAAAAATCAATGGAGAGTCGGTAAGCTATGATGAGTTCAATAGTACTTATGAAGGACTAAAGACTCAAGTGCTCCAGAACAATCCTGGTTTCGTGATGGACGAAAATATCAGTAAGCAGTATAGAGAGCAAGCTTGGAACATGCTGGTGGAGGATAAGACTATAGAACCAGAATATAGAAAACTGGGTATAGAAGTGAGTCCTGCAGAATTGGAAGACCTGACTATTGGTGCGAACACGCATCCACAAATAAAGCAGTCTTTTCAGAGTCCAGAGACGAAGCAGTTTGATAAAGCCAGATTAGTGCGTTTTCTAAAAGAAGATATCAACGCTAACCCAGAGGCTATGCGCAGCTGGACTACCTTCCAAGATCAGTTTACAAATGGATTGGTAGCAGAAAAATACCAACGATTAGTAGTTAGTTCTTTTTATGCTACTGAACTTGAGGCTAGATTTAGAAGCAATGATCAGAATTACTCTGTGAATGCCAGTATAGTAAGTTTGCCATACGCACAGCTTACGGATTCATCTATCACTGTAAGTGATGCTGACATCATAGCATATGCAAAAAAAAACACAGGAAAATACAAGCAAGAGGCGAGTAGAGATATAGAGTATGTGAAGATAACCGTAATCCCAAGTTCAGAAGACAGTGCAGATATGCTCACGTGGGCCACAGAAACAGCTACTGACTTTGCGGTAACGAAAGATGATTCTGTATTTGTAAGTGTTAGAAACAGTGAAACTCCATTTAATCCTACGTATCAAGTGCGTGGTTCTTTTTCTCCTGAGATTGAAAATATAATTTTCAATGCTGAAGTAGGTAAAGTAGCCGGTCCTTTCCAAAAGGATGGTGTATACAGTGTATTTAAAGTGTTGGATTTTGGCACAGATACGATGAGTAGTGTGAAAGCTAGTCATATAGTATTCCCAGTAGCTGGAAGTGATTCAGCAGCTGCGATTAAAACTGCACAAGAAACTTTAGCTAAGATAAGAAGTGGTGAAACGACCTTCGAGCAAGAAGCAAGTACTAGAAACTTTGATGTTACTAGATCTACTGGTGGAGATATGGGCTGGGTAAGAGAAGATAACAGAGCTTATCCAAAAAGATTAATAAATAAACTTATGGCCTCTAGTCAAGGCAGCTATGTAATAGTTCCGAGCAATAGAGGTGTTCACTTAGCTAAGGCTACATCTTCTGTAAGTCGTAAGACTGTGAAAGTAGCTATGGTTGATCAGAGTATCTACCCGAGTACTAAGACAGATGGAGATTACTACAAGAGAGCGGGGGAACTATTGACTAAGGTAAATAGCGAAAAGTCGTTTGAAGAAGTGGCTGAGGAGCTAGGTCTTAGTAAGCGAGTAGCGACCAAAATCACAGAAGAAGCGAGGTCAATTCCAGGCTTTGAAAACAGTAATAAAATAGCGCAATGGTTATTTAAGGATGAAACGGAAGAGGGTTCCATGTCGGATATACTTGATTTAGACGGCAACTATGTAG
>DNHN01000138.1 GCA_003485825.1 Bacteroidota bacterium
CTTTAGAACGGGATACAGAGGGCATCATTGTAATATAGCAATGCTTAGAACGGAACACAATACGGCAAATACTAAAATTTGTACGCTGAGAGTTGATGGATGTCAGTTTGACCAGCTTAATGTGACTACGGAGGACCTAACAAAAGGAGCTTTACTTTCTGAAGCTGTTGGTGAAAACACTACAGTTCTCTGGGAAAACTGCATTATAAACTGTGTAGACATTAAGTGCTTTTTGGTAAATAACCTGAAAAAAGAATTTACTATGCGTAATTGTACTGTAACGTCTACAGCACCTACCATACAGGCTAATGATAGCAGTAGCACTCCTTTGGGGTTCCTTGGTGGAGCGGTTGGACTAGATCAGGACTTGACAGTTAATCTACTAAACAATAAGTTTGTTTTAAATATAGGCGGAAGTACGGGGCTGTCTCAACTGCTGCAACTAGACTACATTAACTATAGTAATGTATGCAACAACGAGTTCACAATAAATCCCTTGGATCCAGATAACGTATCTGTTAATCAAGCTCCAGTTCTGGGTACAATAAGGTACGCAAATCAATCCCTTATTGATTATCCTTCAAATAAAAGGAACATTAAAGAGGCCAAGTATGTAGGTAACACAATCAACTACAACCACGCCAAGGGTGGTGTCATTAGTTGGTATAGAAATAGTGGCCAGAACTCGGTAGATGCGGGGTCTAAATTCTTGTTCCAAGACAATAAGATCACAGGCAACGCCGCATTCAGACCCTCTGACAGTAGTAGTAACCTACAATCATATACCATAGATTCGCTTACTTCTTATCTGTCAGAGTTCAAGATTATTGGGAACACCGTCTCGCTTTTCCAAGACCAGTGCAGGCTGAGAGGAGCAGGAACCTCTTATATAGTAGAAGACAACACCTTCGAAAACTTCGGTAGTAATGGAGCTGGAAGTTCAACCGTAGCCATAGGACTATGGTGCTACTCTGATATTGACTCTGCCCAGATTAGAAGAAACAGATTTATATTCTCTGAGTTTGGTACTGCAGCATATCTAGGAGATAGTAGTCAGGCAGCAGATCTAACGCTAGAGGACAATACGTTTTACTACCCCGGGCCACCAATAGCTACAAATAACAAGTATATAGCATGGTATCTTCCGAGCAGCAAGACAGGCCAGGTTACCTCTACTAACAATAGGTATATAGGGCTGGATAAACTTGGGGATACCACAATATTTTTCCACTCTACGACAGGAGATATAGGCACAGACTTAACCGCAGGAGGAGAGACAGCCTATAACTTTACAAACTTAACCAGTAAAGTAGGTAAGGGTATTTTAAACCGTAACATAGTCTCTACAGTAGCTAAAGTATAAACAAAGACATGCCGAGTCTTTAAAACGGCACTAAACTAACCGAGCTACCGAAAGGAGTTCACAGAGCACGCCGCAAGGGTGCAACGGAGTAATATAATGACTTTACAAAATCAATTAACAATGGCAGACTTTCCGAAATTTTTTCTAGGGTTTGACCGTCTACAATCTGAGATGTTTTCAAATGCAGCAGACTCAGGATACCCCCGATACAACGTCGTAAAAGTGGGTGATGCAGGTTATCGTATAGAGCTTGCAATACCAGGCTGGGACAAGTCGGATGTATCTATAGTAATGCACAAGAACGTCTTAACTATAGAAGGTAAACGTGAAAAGGCAGAGAACGATGAAACTTATATTCATAAAGGATTAAGTGGAAAAGGTTTTCAAAGAAATTTTAAGGTTGGAGACTACATAAAGTTGACTAAAGCATACATGGAGCGCGGTCTCTTGTGTATAGATTTAAACGAAGTAGTCCCTGATGCAGACAAGCCCATCAACGTAGACATTCTATAGGAGAGAATTAATGAATAAGGAAAACGCATGCTTATTGTGTGAAATATTGACATATACAACAGCAGCTTTTCTCCCCCTAGTATTGGTTATTGTAACCATAACCCAGTAAAGGAAAAAGAATGAATATAGAACGCGTACAAAGACAGTTAGAGTTAGATGAAGGAGTAGAGCATAGGATTTATCATGATCACCTAGGCTTGGCTACCTTCGGCATAGGGCATTTAGTCTTAACATCAGACCCTGAGTTTAGCCTCGAAATAGGGACACCCGTTACCCCTGAGAGAGTTGCAACGGCTTTTGCAGAGGACCTAGCTATAGCTGAGAATGAATGCAAAGTTCTGTATTACTTCTGGGAAGAGCTACCAGAGGAAGTCCAAGAGATTCTCGTCAATATGATGTTTAATCTTGGGCGGCCTCGCCTCAGTAAGTTTAAGAAAATGAATGCACACATAGAAGATGAGAATTGGAGATGTGCTGCAGTAGAAGGAAGAGACTCTCGCTGGTATCGCCAGGTCGGTCAAAGAGCTGAAAGGCTAATGGTGAGAATGGAAAATGTTTAATCCCTTAAGTTTTCTAGGTCCTATAGCGGATCTAGGTAAGACATATCTAGAAGGTAAGAACGTAAAAATGAAAGCCAAAGCAGAGGCAGAGGCAACAGTATTAGTTACTGCTGCTCAATCTTCCGCAGATTGGGAAAAGATTCAAGCAGCAAATTCTGGACAGAGCTGGAAAGACGAATGGCTAACAATTTTATTTAGCATTCCTCTTATCTTGTGCTTCTTTCCAGGATCAGTTGTTTATGTTCAAGACGGCTTTGCTGCTTTATCGCTCATGCCAGATTGGTATCAATATACTCTTAGTATAATCGTAGGAGCTTCTTTTGGAGTTCGTTCAGCAGTAGGACTAATGAAGGCAAGGAAATGAGTTCATTTATAACCGCAGTAAAAGAAGGACCAGTAAAAGTAAAATTCTCACACATCTTAACAGGAATAGAGTTATGTAAAAACGTAACTCTAGCTCCTGGTTTGATACCTCATGGAATCACCATCGGGGTCTCAGCGAATAGCAACAAAGTGCCCGTATGGGACCTAGACCATCTCAGGTGGATGGACATAGAAACCTCAACAATTATATCTTGGACTTAATATGTATTTCACAACTAAAAATGTAGACCCCTGCCTCATACTAGCAATGGAAGAAGCAGGAGAATTTGTACGTGCTTGTAGTAAAGTAATTCGACATGGTTTAGATGATAAGAGAAAGGCGCACCTAATCGAAGAGGCAGGAGATGTATTAGCAACTATGTATCTTCTAGAGGCGCACAACTTGTTTACTCATGAAGAAGTAATAGAACGAGCCAAAGAAAAACTAATCGTTTTACAGAAGCGAGAAGAAGATAATTCTTGACATACACTCCCTAATTTGATATAATACTATTTCAAATTTAAGAGAGTAAGTTATGAATTTATTTTACCTAGACAAAAATTTTGACAAATGTGCAGAGTATCACGTAGATAAGCACATTGTCAAGATGCCTTTAGAAGTTGCACAGCTATTGTGCACGGCTATCTGGGTAGACAAACACCTCGGCTTTGTCCCTCGCGCTCTCAATAAAGTAGAGCGGGACAAGCTGAACGATCTCAAGAAAGAGATCAAACATCTCCCTCCAAAGGATAGACCCCTCACCCCATATCTCCCAATGATGTATAATCATCCTTGCACGATATGGGTGAGGTCAAGTCTTGATAACTTCGAGTGGACTCATTGCTATGGCAATGCTCTCAATGAAGAGTATTGTTACCGTTATGGCAAACGCCATAAATCAGTAGAAGAAGTCATCAACATACTACCAGAGCCAGAGAATATGGAACGTAAAGGTTTTACTACGTTCGGCCTAGCTATGCCTGATGACTTAAAAGACTACGACAACCCTATTCAGTCTTATCGTGATTACTATCACCTAGATAAGGCTACCTTCGCTGCATGGACTGGTAGAGATAAACCAGACTGGTGGAGTGAGGATTACGCAGATTATGAAAAGAGGATTACAGCCAATGGATAAGTGTAAATATTGTGGCGATGATATGATGGGAGATGGGTATAAACTACCCTTTCACTGTATCAATGCTTTAGAAGAAGACTGGTGGTACTCCGCTCCTGACGAAGGCCCACACTATTGTAACTTTGTAGACGAGGACACAGACCAATGAACATAAATGACTACGTTGAAAATGTAACAAGAGTAGAATTGATTGATGGAAGTGGCCGAGTATACGTTAATATGAATGTAGCCGACGTAATAGTATCACTTCAGGATAATAAAAGAACACTAAAGATTTTTGTAGAGGACGCTAAAGATGAAAGTTAAAATTGGTAAATACCCTACTTGGAGATGGTATCATAACTATCTGCATGATTGGTTTGATTATGCTCCTACTCCAAAGGTTAAAGTGAAGATCCATAACTACGATACGTGGAGTATGGACACTACACTAGCTCATATCGTTATTCCTATGCTGAAACAGCTTAGAGATACAAAACATGGAGTACCTTTAGTAGACGACGAAGACGTAGGTTTGTTTTTTGAGGGTAATAACGAGGAGAAGTGGGAGTGGATCATGTCTGAGATGCTCTTTGCCTTTGAGTCTAAGTTGAACAACTGGGAAGATAAGTACTCTAGTGGTGAGATGGACTATGACAGTATTCCAGTTATAGGTAAAGATGGTACCGAGATTGG
>DNHN01000318.1 GCA_003485825.1 Bacteroidota bacterium
TGCTAGCCAATGTTTCATTTTATCCCCTATTTCACCCAGGTATTATTGCTCGTATCCGTATCTGCTGTTTCTAACTTTGGGTCAAGTACTATTTTAGCAACAGGTTTATCCGTAACCAATACTTTACTAACTGTTTCTTCGAGCTTTTCATTTTGCATTTTCCAGATTTCAGCAGGTATACGAATCTGTTCTGTAGTACCATCTGCATACTCCAATTTGAAGATAACTGGCATTACTAGCCCGCCTATCATCTTGAGGTCTACTTGATAGAAATACGCTTCTTCATTTAGTTTACTCTTACGTGTATCACTGATGCTTCCTTTTACTTTCTCATACGCTGCTGCTGGATCTGAGGAATACATTACGCTCTGTAATATCGGATCAAAACTCCCTTTCTTTGATTGTTTCTTCACCATCTTTCGTGCTTTCTTAGACGATGTGCCTTCTGACGGCTCATTGAAATTTACTCTGTATTCTTTTACATCAGTAATCGCTACATCACAGTGATCTGTAGTGTAAAACCATCCTCTCCAAAACCAATCTAAATCCATAGCACTAGCATCTTCCATAGTGCGGAATAGGTCAGCCGGACTCGGATGCTTAAACATCCATCTATTGGCATACATCTTAAATGAGTAATCAAATAATTCTGGCCCCATTACTGTTTCTCTTAATATATTTAGCGCTGTACACGGTTTACCGTATGCATTATTACCAAACTGGTAGATGCTCTCCGAGTTACTCATAATAGGCGATATGTATCGCTTATCTCCACCCATATAAGGCACTATTTTATCGGCTGGTCCTCGACGACTTGGAAACGCTTTCCCTGATTCATCTGTCCACTCACGCTCTGTTTGATACTGAAGGAAAGTATTTAATCCTTCATCCATCCACGTCCATTGTCTCTCGTCTGAGTTAATAATCATAGGGAAGTAGTTGTGCCCTACCTCGTGAATGATTACGAGTATCGTTCTATATTTTACTGCATCTGTAAATTTACCTTCTGCATCCGTTCTGCCTCCATTAAAACAGATCATAGGATATTCCATTCCTATGCTTTTACCATTGATAGAATAGGCTACTGGATACGGGTAATCAAATGTAAACTTAGAATACGTCTCTAACGTCAGTACAATAGCCTTGGTACTATACATCTCCCACATTGGGTTTCCTTCTTTAGGATAGAGTGACATCGCCATCACTGTTCTGTCGCCAAATTGCACTCCTTGCGCATCCCAGATAAACTTCCGACTTGCACACCACCCGTAGTCTCTTACATTCTCTGCTTTGAAGTGCCATGTTTTAGTCTCTTTAGACCTACTTACTTCACTCTTTTCAGCTTCAGCCTGAGTGACTATAACTACCGGAGTTTCGCTCGTCTTCGCTTTTTCTAATCTTACTTGCTGCTCTAGACTAAGCACCTCGTTTGTATTTTGAATCTCACCAGTAGCACCCACAATCATATCACTCGGTACAGTAAGTTTCACATCATAGTCTCCAAAAGGAAGCGTAAACTCTCCTCTACCTAAGAACTGCTTGTTTTGCCATCCAGTGACGTCACTGTATACCGCCATTCTAGGAAAGAACTGAGCAATGGTATATAGGTAATTATCATCTTCCTCAAAATACTCGTATCCACTTCTACCGCCTATTTCCATGCGGTCATTTATATTGTACCACCACTTGATATTTATCTTGATAGACTCGCCTGCTTTGAGAGGCGTATCAAGGTTAATACGCATCATGGTATGGTTTACTTTTACGGTATAGTCTTTACCTGTGGCATCTTTTACATGGTCTATGTTAAACCCACCTGGGAAGGTATGAAATAGATTGAAATACTCATACAAGCTAACCCCATCATCCAGTTTATCTTGTTGTATCTGATAGGTTTCCGAGTCAGGACTGCGCATATTTTGATCTAACTGTATCCAGAGGTACTCTAGTTGATCTGGAGAGGCATTGTTATAGGTAATTTCTTCTTCGCCATATATGCGTTGGTTTTCGTCATCTAGACGGAGAGCCATCGTATAATCTGCAGTGTTTTGCCAGTACTGATGTCCTGGAGCTCCGCTTGCGGTGCGGTACACATTAGGAGTAGGCAAATCTGGATCTAACTGCCGAAATTTATTTTGATTGGTATTTGGGTTTTGAGCTAAAGAGCCAAAACCAATAAAGCTAAAAGCTACGCTGAGTATGAATGCTATTTTTTTCATAAAAATAAAAGAGTCGCAAAGAAAGGGATTTTAGAGAGAAATACTCACCGGATAATTATAAGCAGCTACACTCTGTCGGAGCATTCTACTATTCATTTGTATAGTTCTCTTAACTGGAGTGGTGTCAGCATAACTAGCCATACTTGCAAAGACTCATCAAAGATAGGACAGGATTTATTTCGTTAGTCTAAATTCTAGCCATTCTATGCTCCATTTATTTTTCGTGGAGCACTTCTATATTATCTTTGAACTGTTTATGAATGGTATTCGCTTTGGCCAGCTCTCATTATGCAATGTGTTAAACTTGACCAACTAGTGAACAAAAAACAACAAATCAATCTTAGCGATGCTTAATCTACTTTTCTCACTCCTACTTTTACTCGCTCCCACACACGACTTCCACACCTCATGGATGAACATGACATACAACGAAGATTCTAAATTATTTGAAACCACATGGCGCACTGACACTGAACACTTAGAGGGAGTATTATCTGCATTTTCAAAACAAGATGTGCGCCTCGAAAACACTTCAATAGAATCTCATAAATACCTTGTTTACAAATATATATCATCCAACACTTCTCTCTTATTTAACGGTAAAGAACAAGATTTAGCCATAGACGTAATTGAGGTAACCTTTGCTGAAGTAATCGTTCACTTCAAACCCTTCAAATACCGTAAAAAACTAAAAACAGTGAGCATGGAAAATTCACTGCTCCAAGCTCAATTTCCCAATCAGAAAAATATGGTACAGATTAACTACAAAGGCAACATGTATAGTATGTTATTAGGAGGAGCGAAACTGTATGAAGAAGTGGTGATTGAATAAATGCTAACCATATTGATATTGTATATGGAAGTTTAATTTTAAAATTGGAATAAACGCCAAAATTATACTCTACTCTTCTGACAAATATCTATCACAAGACTAACTCCCTGCTTACTTAAAACCCGAATCCCACTATTCTTTTGGGCCACAGATTTTCGTCAAATGATATGAGTTAGGCATTTTGAAAAAAAACAGAGCCTGTAATATCTAGCCAAAATACCTACATCTGAGGGCTTTTATAAAGAGGGCATTCTGCTTCCACCAGAAAACAGCCATTTACTTCCCAAAATTGACTTGCCATAGCCTACTATGCCTTCAGCAATTTCACTCGCAACTCACTATTTTCAAGCGGCCTGAGTCCAAAATGATAATCGAACTGAGGTTTAAATACTACCTTCGCAGCCATGCCTTTTGAACTACAAGCACCCTTTGAACCTACTGGAGATCAACCCGACGCAATTAAGAAATTAGTACAAGGTGTAAATGACGGCTTACCTGCTCAAACGCTTTTAGGTGTAACTGGTAGTGGAAAGACATTTACCATGGCCAATGTGATCCAGCAAACTCAGAAGCCTACACTCATTGTAAGTCATAATAAAACACTAGTAGCTCAACTCTATGGTGAGTTCAAGCATTTTTTTCCAAATAACTCTGTACAATACTTCGTATCGTACTACGACTATTATCAGCCCGAG
>DNHN01000310.1 GCA_003485825.1 Bacteroidota bacterium
ATATTTAGCCAGATATCAGGACCTAGTGGGTTCATTATAGATAATAATGGAGATTTTTCTGTCATTAATTTACACATAAAAGGCAACTACCTGAATGCGAATGTGGGTTACCTTATTAACTTACCTAAAGATGAGCCGAACTCAGGAATACTTCTATCCGCCGGAGCAGGATTTATGCAGCACCGCATTGATATTATAGCCTCAGAAGTCACTATTCCTCAATTAAACGGAGAGTATGAAAAAGGGTATGACCAGTTGACCTACGGATTTGCTACCAAACAGTTTATAGGATATCAATACCTTGTAGATAAAAACAGGTATCATTTCAGAGTAGGACTGGAGTTTAATCAAGGTTTCACCAAAGGAAGAAGAACGTGGGATTTCAATGCCAATAGATCTGCCCTAGGGAAACGCTTAGATACTACCACTGCCTTCAAAATAGGCATAATAGTGCCGGTATACACCAAGGCTAAGGATGACGAAGAGTTTTTTATAGACTAGCTAATTGTTTAGACTTCTTTACATATACACTACTTGGATTCTCTCCCTTTTTGTTCCGTTTGTCTCCGTATTTTCAAGTAAGGTTGCGAATTTTTTTCGCTTAAGAAAAAGTGCTATTGCGGTAAAACCAGGTCAGGTAAAGTACTGGATTCACGCGGCTTCTCTCGGCGAATATGAGATGGCCTTGCCATTGATAGCAGAACTGCTTAAAACTCATCAGCAAGAAGATATTCTCATCACTGTGTTCAGTCCTAGTGGGTATACCCAAGCCGTGAAAGGGGAATATGCAGATAGGGTAATGTACTTGCCGTTAGATACCCTAAGCAGTGTAAAGCAGTTTTATAAAACATATGCTCCTCAAAAAGCCATATTTATACGCTATGATTTTTGGTACAACTTCGTGTTCAAAGGTCAAAAGAGGGGCACTACATTTTATCTCGTAAATGGTCGTTTTCAGGAGAGTCATTTCTTCTTTAAGTGGTATGGAAAACCGTATGTAGCACTGCTGAAAAAATTTGAAGGCATTTTTACCTCAGACGAAAAAAGCAGTAAACTACTCAAGGCACACGGCGTACAGAATGTTTCCTATACCGGAGATACACGTTACGATAGGGTAGCTGCCATTGCACAGAGTGCCAAAACATTCGAAAAGATAGCAGAATTCAAAGGAAATAGAAGCCTACTGATACTCGGATCCTCGTGGCGAGAAGAAGAAGAGCTGGTGAACAAACTCTTGAAAGTAGCCCCACAGAACTTAGCAGTACTTATAGCACCCCATGACCTCAGTCGCTCTGATGAAATAGTAGAACTACTTCAAGATTTTAAACCCAAAAAGTATACAGACAATAGCTTTTCAGCAGGCGACCAAGTGCTGATTCTAGATACGATGGGGATGCTATCTTCTATGTATCAGTATGCGGATTTTGCTCTTGTAGGAGGAGGTTTTAGTGGTGCGTTGCACAATATACTAGAACCTGCGGTGTGGGGATGTCACCTGTCTTATGGTCCAAATAGTTATAAATTCCCTGAGGCTCAAGATTTTGTGGAAGCAGGTTTCGCTTATTCCATAACCAATGACAAAGAATGGATAGACCTCTTGCAAGCGCTTTGCGCTGATGACAATACCTTGGAAACATCAAAAGCGAAAGCTAAAATGTTTACCGCTGCAAACATTGGTGCGACTTCTCGCATTATATTGTCAATACGATGAGATATACTTTCTTTGCCTGCTTTATTATTCTGAGCGGTTTACTCAGCGCTCAAAACCTTACTCAAACCATACGCGGCAAGGTCGTGGACCAAAATACCCAAGAGCCGCTCTTAGGAGTCTTGATAGAAGCCTATGCAGACAGTGTAAAAAGTGGAGCCATCACAAATAGTGAAGGTGAATTTAGATTGGAAAGTATGCCAGTGGGTCGCTATACGCTTAACTTCTCTTACTTAGGGTATGAAAATGCAGGTGTAAGTCAACTGGAAGTAACGAGTAGTAAGGAGGTAGTACTCACTATAGAAATGCTCGAAAAAATAACTACATCTGCTACCATAGTAGTGCGAGCCCGAAAGGATAAAGCCAAGACTATCAACCAAATGGTAAATGTGAGTGGCCGTACATTTAGCATAGAAGAAAGCCAACGTTATGCTGGAAGTCGCGGAGATATAGCACGTATGGCACAAAATTTTGCAGGAGTACAAGGGTCTGATGATAGTAGAAATGATATCGTAGTACGAGGAAACTCACCTATGGGAGTGCTCTATAGACTAGAGGGTGTAGATATTCCAAATCCAAATCATTTTAGTACGGCAGGTACTACGGGTGGTCCGATAAGCATGCTGAATAACAATGTGTTGCAAAACTCGGACTTCTTAAGTGGAGCTTTCCCTGCAGAATACGGAAATGCAACGGCTGCTGTTTTTGATCTTGGGATGCGAAAAGGAAACGATGAAAAGTACGAGTTTCTTGGGCAGGTAGGTTTTGCAGGACTAGAAGTGATGGCAGAAGGACCGCTAAAAGAAGGAAGTACGGCTTCGTTTCTGATCAATTATAGGTTTTCTGCGCTGGGCCTTTTCGCTCTACTGGGAATAGAATTTGGCACTGGTACTGCCATTCCTAAGTATCAAGACCTTAGTTTTAACTTGCAGTTTCCAGATAAGAAAGGAAGTACTAAAGTATTCGGCGTAGGAGGAATCAGCAGTGTGGAGCTATTTCAGAGTAATGAGGCCGGTGAAAATCTGTTTAGAGCAGGATTAGAAGATCTTAGCTACCAGACCAATACTGCAGTACTCGGTGTAAGTAGATTTCAGAAGCTTGGGAAAAATACATTTGCCAAAGTAGTGCTTGCCACCGATGTGCTTCAGACGTCTACCCGATTGGATACGTTTACCTTTGATGCCAATAATAATGTGGATGACTACGCAGGAAAATACCGGGATAAAAGTATACAAGGGAAAGTCAGCCTAAATGCTTTTATACAGCACAAGTTCAGTCCCCGAAATACCATCAAAGGAGGTTTTCGCTACTACCAATACTTCTTTAATCTCAGAGACAGTTTCTATAACGTAGGGCAAGGCTTGGGAATGAATCAAGTGATGGGTTGGATAGAACCTACCAGTTTTAGCGGCAGTACTGGCTTAATACAAACCTACGTGAGTGATAATTTTAGACTCAGCAGTAAACTGAGTACCACCATAGGACTAAATAATGCATACTATACCTACAATGGTGCGAATTCCTTAGAACCAAGAGCAGGCATAAGCTATAAAGTAACCAAAAACTATACGCTCAGCGGTGGATATGGGCTGCATAGTCAGTTGCCTCCGTTTCGTATTTTCTTTGAGGAAGTGACAGATTTTGAAGGGAATAGACAGAAGATTAATCAAGACCTAGGCTTCACTAAAAGCCATCATTTTGTGATCGGTAACGACATTCGTCTGGGAAAAAGCTTGCGGCTAAAAGTGGAGGCGTATTACCAACAGTTGTTTGATGTGCCCATAGATGGAGGAAGTGATACGTTTTATTCATTACTCAATCAAGGAGCTGATTTTGGGGTGCTTTTCACGGATAGTATGGTAAATGAAGGGACCGGGAGAAACTACGGACTGGAAGTTACACTAGAACATTTCCTTACCAAAGGGTTCTACTTCCTCAATACAGTCTCACTCTACCGCTCATTCTATACCGATCAGCTGGGGGATGAGCATCCTACTGCTTTTGATTCACGCTATGCGGTAAATCTGCTAGGAGGTAAGGAGTTCTACTTCAGAGAGACTAGCAATAAGAAGGGGAAACGAAAGAAAGGAAGCCTTACGACGGATATTAAATTTATGATAAATGGAGGTCGTAGGTTTACGCCCATAAACCCAGTAGCTAGTCAGCTACAAGGTGAAACGGTCACTGACAATTTGCAAATTTTTGCCAATCAATACGATGACTATGTCCGACTAGACTTTAGAATAGCCTACAAGATACAAACCAATAAGATGACCCAAGAATGGGGTGTCGATATACAAAATGTGACGAATAGAGATAATATTTTTCAGCAGACGTATAATGCCACTACGAATGAGATACGTACGACCTATCAAACAGGATTATTACCTATCGGAATCTATAGAGTCACTTTTTAATGCCAATTCTGTAGCCATGTAGATTATAATGAACTAGGAGATCAGTGTAATCTAACGGCATCTATTTTGTATATACTACTGCGTGAATCAGCTTCTTACCGTACTATTCGTTGTATTTTTATTCGTAGCGTGTCAAAATGAAGACCTGCGTGCACCTGACTTTGCTATAGATTACACCTCTTCGGTGGAAGGCGGTCGTGAAGACCGAATGATTGGAACCATTACCAATTTATCGTCCACTCCAGCCAACACTGTTTCCATTAGAATAGACAGGTATACAGATTTTAATTTAGTCCAAGACCCGATGTTCATTTCGATAGATAAAAAACTCTTTCAAGGGGATACCGCTCAGTTCAATTTTGAGTCCGCTGCTCAAATAAAACGCGTGGAAA
>DNHN01000344.1:0-1880 GCA_003485825.1 Bacteroidota bacterium
CTTCTTTGAGAATGATTAGCTGACACTAAAGCGGCCTTTGCATCCTTCTCTACACTTTTTTCAACACTGCAAACCGAGCATTTATACCAAATGGCTCACTGCATACTGCTCATCTCACAGCCCCTGATTCCCATCATTCTTCACGACTCGACTCGACTTGCTCGCATATTTTCGTGTGTTTTATCCACTCTGTTTGAATTTAATAAAAATGTAAGTCACATTTGCCGTGATGTACAAGATCCTTAGAAGCATATTTTTTCTTCTTTCTCCAGAAAAAGCGCACTACACCACCATGCGTCTTTTCAAGATAGCAAGTAAATTCCCTTTCGTTCCACCCATGTTTGAATTCACTGCGGAACCTAAAAAAGTAGATGGTCTGACTTTTAAAAATAGCGTAGGCCTAGCTGCTGGATTTGATAAGGACGGAAAGTTCCTAGATCAACTCAACACCCTTAATTTTGGGTTTATAGAAGTGGGCACTGTGACCCCAAAACCACAAAGTGGGAACCCCAAACCACGTCTTTTCAGACTCAGCAAAGACCGGGCTCTCATCAATAGAATGGGATTCAATAATGAGGGACTAAAAGCATTGAAAGGCAGACTCGAAGCGTTTCGAAAGAAAGAACGAGATTGCACTATGCTCATCGGCATAAATATTGGCAAAAACAAAACTACTCCCAATGAAAATGCCGTGGATGATTATGTGAAATGCTATGAAGAATTATACGACTTAGCTGACTTTTTTATCGTAAATGTAAGCAGTCCAAACACACCAAATCTGCGCGAACTCCAAAATAAAGGTGAACTTAAGAAGATACTCAGTGCGCTTATCTCCATTCGTGAAAATCAGGAGAAATGGAAGCCTCTTTACCTTAAAATAGCACCGGACCTTACCTTTACACAGCTGGATGAGATTATAGATCTACAAAACGAAATTGCCTTTGAAGGACTCGTAGCTGCCAATACAAGCATAGACAGAACACTACTGAAACACAGCAATAAAAAATTAGTAGACCAAATAGGTGCCGGCGGTCTAAGTGGTGCTCCTGTCCTGGAAGTGTCCAACTCTTTTGTGAAACACATTCGCTCCAAGTCTGACATGACCATCATAGGTGTGGGCGGCATAGAAGACGCAGCAAGCGGAAAATCTAAACTAGATGCTGGAGCAGATTTAATCGAAATCTATACCGGATTTATATATTCCGGACCTGGATTAGTAAAGGAGCTGGGAACTATATAGCCTACTTCCCTTCTTCTTTCGCTTTGTCGCCTTTTTTACGTTGACGCTCCGTCACCCCTGTATATCTACGTGGGTACTTTTTTATATCTTCCAGTAACGCTTTTAGTTTAACTACGGTGACATCGAGATTATTATACAGTTCCTTGTCGTTTACGAGCATACCTAGCGTACCGTCTTTACTGTTTACAGCAGCCGTCGTTTTCTCTAATTCTGTAGCTAGATTTTTTACCTGATCTGCCAGTGCCTTAAATTCTACATTGGACAACTCCTTGCTGGTAGCATCTATTTCATTGAGTATTCCATCTATTCGTGGAGTAAGTCCTTTTAGTCCCACAGTCGTCTCTTTTACATTGCCCAATATGGCATCTATCTCTTCATCTTTGCCATTGAGTAGATTATTGAGTTTATCTGCTGTTTCCTTAAATGACTTTAGGGCCAGAGACGCATCTCTCAATGTAGTACCGAGGTCTGCTCCTGCTATAGCTGTATCGATATTGCCCAATACAGAACTCACGCTTTTCGTCAACGGCTCCAGGACTCCACTTACGGCTTGCGCTATACCTTGATCTTGTTGAGCAATCAGAAAATCACCGTTTTGAGCAAATTCCGTGGAATCATCCCCAAAGATAAGTTCCACCGC
>DNHN01000344.1:1977-5492 GCA_003485825.1 Bacteroidota bacterium
GTAGCTCTATTCATTTCTATAGAGGTCACGCTACCTACCTTGTATCCATTTATAAGTACAGGATTAGACTTGAATAAACCTTCTATCTGCTCGTACTTACCAAAGTACTCATTACTCGATGTGAAAAGATCTTCTCCTCTCATAAAATTATAGCCTATTACTAATACCGTAATAGCAAATGCAGACAATATACCTACCTTGGTTTCTTTTGAAATACTCATTTCGTTGTTATTCTATTTATATGTACCCGATTACCGGTCTCTTTACACTTCTTTTATCGCTTCAAATATATTGGATGCTAACTCATTTTCAGCTACCATAAGCCTCAAATACCCTTCACACGCTAAATTAGAACGGTAACCTCTCGCTACATGCAGGCTCTTGAAGTGAATCCCCCTATACTTCTCTCGCTGTTCATCCAGACAAATAGCAGCATTTCCCGCCGCTAAAGTCAGCACCTTACTCGGCTTGCTCGTAATGTCAATCCCATCAGAATCCCCGCAACTATTACCTTTCGCTGCAGCCAGTTCCTTTATCGATGATTTTGAGATGTTTAAAGGCTGCGCATTAACTACTATCGAAATACTGACTAAGCCCATCAGAAATATACCTAAGACCGGTCTCATTATAGGATATATATTGTTCTTTTGCATTCCAGAAAGTACCTAAATACTATTTAGTGAACAAGGATAGCAAAGCATATTCACAAAAGGCTTATAGTCAGTCGGTTTTATATCAACTGACGGTTCTTCTTTGTTTGTTTTTTAGTACACCTATTTTCGCCCAGTCTACTACTGATTCCACCTTTCAACCTACAGATTCTGCCGTAAATCTATTGGACAGCGCGACCAGTTCGGTCGACAGCCTTGGGTTTAACGCCGCCAAACACCAGTCCGACTTGGATGCTACAGTAGAGTACCAGGCCGACGACTCTATCGTGCTGGATATGTCAGAAAAAAAAGCGTACCTCTATGGCAATGCCCAGATACTGTATGATGATATCAAACTCAATGCAGACTTCATCATTATAGATTTTGACAAGAAAGATGTATTTGCCACTGGCATCATTCAAGACACTACTCAAAAATATGTAGGACGACCCTCCTTTGAAGACGATGGAAAAATATACGAAGCCGACACCATGCGGTATAACTTTGAGAGTAAAAAAGGCATTAGTTATGGAGTACTGACTACTGAGAAAGATGGATTCATACACGGTGAACGTATCCTGCGTGATAGCCTGGAAAATATTTATGTAAAGACCGCTCGTTTTACTACGTGCAACCTCCCAGACCCTCACTTTTACATCAAAGCTGACAAAATAAAAGTCATTCCACAGAAGCAAATCATCACCGGTCCGGCCAACCTAGTCATCGCCGATATCAACACCCCACTTGTCGTTCCTTTTGGATTTTTCCCTATCCCAGAAAAACGAAAGCACGGAATCTTATTTCCTAACTTTGGAGAAAGTGTAGACCGTGGATTTAACCTTCGTGGACTGGGGTACTACGTCCCTGTAAATGACTATGTAGACGTGCAAGTAGCTGCAGATATATACTTCCGCGGTAGCTGGGGAGCCACCTTCCGATCAAATTACTACAGAAAATACCGCTACCGAGGAAATCTTCAATTCAGTTTCAATAGAAATGAGTTTGGCGAACCGGAAGCTCCTAACTTCAGAGTGAGTAATGACTATAGCCTGCGTTGGAACTACACCCGTGACGCTAAAGCTAAGCCAGGAAGCAGCTTCTCTGCCAATGTAAACTTCGTAACCAGCAGTTTCTTAAAGAATAACACGACCAACTACCAAGACATCATCAGTACCAATAGTAACTCAAGTGTATCGTACAGCAAAGGTTTTTTCAACAGAAAACTAAACTTGAGCTTAGCTAGTAATATGAATCAAAACCTGACTACTGGCGCACTTAATATGACTCTGCCTCAGCTTACTGCGAATGTCAGTCGTCAGATGCCTTTCAAAAATTTCACCGCTAAAAACGCTACTGCAAAGAGCTTTATGCGCAACTTAGGCATTTCCTATCAAGGTACTTTCCGTAATGAAATAAGCACTGTAGACACTGTACTTATAGCAGGTATCGGGGAGACATTTGGCAGACCTAAGCTCAGCACCACTCCGAACTTTCTGGAGGATGTAAAATCTGGAATAAGTCACAGTATTCCTATCAGTACTTCATTTAAGGCACTCAAATGGGTCACCGTATCACCTAACTTCAACTTCAATGAGTACAGGTACCTGAAGACGACTGAACAGACCTGGGACAGTGATAACGACACACTCTTAGTCGACAATAACATCCGTGGATTTGACCGAACTTATAGCTATCGTACGAGTATAGGTCTGAGTACTATACTCTATGGTATGAAGTTATTCAAAAAAGAAAGCCCACTGCAAGCTATCCGCCACGTGGTACGTCCTAATATCAGTGCCGTGTGGAGCCCAGACTTCAGTACGGGAGAGGAAAACGGTTACCGTACAGTACAGACGGACACTCCGAGTGTATTCAGCACGTACAGTATCTACGAAAACGGAAGCCTCGGGAGACCTAATAGTGGAGCACAAGCATCGCTTAATTTTGGCGTGGGTAATAATCTAGAAATCAAAGTAAAATCAGCCAAAGACACTGCCAACGGTGGTGTTAAAAAAGTAAAGATTATAGAAAGTCTCAACTTTGGGTCAGGGTATAATTTCCTCGCAGACTCTTTCAACTTGGCCGTATTTAGAATCAGTGGCAACACCACTATTCTTAACAAGATACGTATGACTTTTAACTCCAGTTTTGACCCTTACGGATATGAACTGACTGAGTATGGCACTAAAAGCAGGCGAATTACCGATTATGCGTGGAATACCATGAAAAAACTAGGGCACTTTACCCAGAGTAATCTGTCCATAGCTACTAACCTAAATCCAGAAGCCTTCAAACGTAAAACCTCCGAAAACGTAAATGAAGATGAACTGGAGTTTATCAATAACAACATCCAAAACTACGTAGACTTTAATCTGCCGTGGAGTCTTACACTCAACTATAATTTTAGAGCTACTACTCCTGTATTATTGGAATCTACCATCTCTCAGTCCATTAATTTCAGTGGAGATATTAAACTCACCGAAAACTGGAAAATCGGCGTGAACTCCGGGTACGACATTACCAATAAAGAGCTCGCCATCACCTCGTTAAACCTATTTAGAGACCTACACTGCTGGCAGATGGAGTTTGAGTGGTTTCCTATCGGTAGACAGATGTTTAGCTTTGGTATCCATGTAAAAAGCAGCACACTCCAAGACTTAAAACTCAACCGACGAAGAAGTTGGTTTGATTTTTAACGATTTTTGTTTTCCCTTGTTCAGTTCTCGATACGCTCACTGCGTGAGCACTCGAACTGACAAGCATCTCCGCAACACTGTTTTCCCTTCTTTCTTCAGTTCGAGTGTTATTCGACCGTAGGAGAAGAATGTATCAAAGCAAAGTTTGTCAGTTCGAGTGTTATTCGAC
>DNHN01000255.1 GCA_003485825.1 Bacteroidota bacterium
GCCCTAAGACAAAAGAAATGAGTAAATTTGGAGCAAGAAAGTTTGTTCAAGAATCCTACGACACAAACGATGCGTATGGTAAAGCCATACTAACAGCTTGGCTAAAGACACAAGACTGGGTTAAGGAAATAATTGATGAGGAAAACTATGGCGTTGACCTTGAGGTTATTGATGATAAAGGTAAGACCCATTTGTTTGAAGCTGAGGTAAAAGGAAACTATCCTTGGACAGATAAAGAAAGTTTTAAGTTTGACACTGTATCCTTTCTCGGGAGAAAAGAGAAGTGGAAAGACAAAGGCTTTTACTATGCTCTAATATGTGCGGAGACGCAAGCCATATGTATGGCTCACTCTTCTGAGATATTTAAGGAAGACTTTCGTGAAGTTCGCAGAATAAACACTGGGCACAGAAATGGTCTTGATGCATTCTATCGTGTACCTAAAGATTTGTGTAGATGGATTTCACCGAAATAGAACTCATCCTACCTAAGCCTCCTAGTCTAAATAAAATTTATGCTGGTAAACACTGGGCAGTAAGAAAAAAATATAAAGATGATTACAAAGCAATCTGTCAAGAAGCTTTATCAAAGTATGATAGGTTTTCTTGTGAAGGTATCAAAATGGCTATTAGCTACAACAGCAGGCTTGATATTGACAATGGTATTCTTGTTTCAAAGTTTCTCGCTGATACCCTTGTCTTTGAAGGTATTATACCAGATGATAATAAAAAGTATTACACGGAAGTTAAAATCACCTATGATGAGAACCTCCCAAAAGATACCTATAAAGTAATTCTTGTTTGTAAAAATCTAAAGTATGATGAGCAATCGTAACTACCAAACTTGTAAATTAATTAAGAATCGCATTGACCTGTATCTGTACGAAATGGCTACATTATTTGCGAACCTTGGTACGGACTCAACGCTTGAAGAAATTCAAAATGCTTATAAAAGGGAAAATGAGTATATAGATAAGATAGCAGAACTTGATCCAGACAAGGCTTTATCTATTAGACCTTATGCAAATTGACCAACCCTATAATGAGATAACGTCAACAGAAGCTGACTTTATAATACTGCTTTATGAAAAGATACGAGAGCTTATCATTAACGAGCAAAAAGTCACTCTTGTACGCTTGGGTTATGAACTCAACATCAAATCCTCTGAACTTTCAGATTACTTATTCGAGATTGTAAGAATAGTAGATAACATTGAAGAAGAAATACGACAAAGAACAGATTGAGAAAGAAGCCTTTATCTCTGCCAAGCAAGGTAGAATTACAGAGGCTTTAGGTCGTTTTATACTTATTCGTTGTGAGGAGATTGTCAACCATTCCTTTATTACAAATGGGAATAAAGAACTTCGACAGGCATTAATTGATGATGCCGTTATGAGGGTATGTGATAAATTCTTGTATTACTACCTCAAGGATCGTAGTGCAGCCAACCTTATAATTACTATGATTTATTCTACCATGTATAATAAAATCAAGGGACTTAGATGGAAGGATGTTTACGGTCAAAGAATCAAAGGAAATATATATACAGTGGAAGACGGAGTAAAGGTAAAGAAACTTGTTCGTTACACTAAAGATGATTATTTAAGTGAAAAATTATGATGATGGAAATTTATAACGATTGGATTTTAATATCCTCAGTAGGATTGATGTTCTCATTCCTGTTTACATTTGAACCCTATGGTTGGGTGATGGAGAAGCTGTTTCCTTTTAAGCCATTTAACTGTGTCCTGTGCCTTTCTTTTTGGTGTAGCCTACTCCTTTATAGTTACCTTGGAGTTAATCCCTTATACGCCATTTATACAGCTTTTATTGCAGAACTATCGTATAGAAAATTAGTTAATGAGTAAGGAAAAAAATGTAAATTTAAATAGTGATTGGCTCTTCCTTTATTGGGACGAGCCTATTTTTTCTAACTCAAATACTAACGATAATGCCGATACCAGTACCGAATCTAAAGGAAACAAGACCTGAGTTCACAGAGAGATGTATGAGTGACCCTACAATGATTAAGGAATATCCTGATACCTCTCAAAGGCTTGGTGTATGTTATACCTCTTGGAAGTCGGAAATTAAAAAAGTAAAATAACTATGGAAGGATTGACAAAAGGTTTTCACCTTTTCTTTGAATATGGGGAGTTTGATTCTCCCGATCAACCAGGGAGCTACAAGTACATGAGTGTTCCCTTTCTTAATAAACTGACTAAGGCCCGTGAGATTGCAGCTATTGGATTTAAAATATCCAGTGGGTACAGAACACCAGAGCACAATGAAAAAGTTGGTGGCGTAAAAGGAAGCAGTCATACAAACGGATGTGCAGTGGATATCTATGCACCTACATCAAGACAGAAATATATTATTATTAACGCTCTTCTTCAAGCAGGATTCAACCGTATTGGTGTGGCTAAGAACTTTATCCACGTTGACAATGATGCCTCAAAGAATGAAGATGTAATTTGGACCTACTAATGAACAATGATTTTGATTTAAACGAAGACTTTGCTGACTTCGTAGAAGAACTAACTAATGACGAAAAGAACAATAACGCTCAATGCTCAATCGATAATCCAGAGTGTGAGAGCTGTTCAGGATAATTATGAACCCACTAAAGAAAATACTGACGGGGAGTGCCAAGGAAACTGTGGAAGCAGTTGCCAATGTGGTAGATAGATTTGTATCTACACCGGAGGAAAAGGAAGCTATTCGTCAGAGCATAGAACAAGAGATTACTAAGAGATGGCAGGCCGATAGCCTTACCG
>DNHN01000256.1 GCA_003485825.1 Bacteroidota bacterium
GGCGTAAAATTTCACGTAGTTCGCAACTGTCCCATTCAGAAGCCAATGCCTCTTCCTATTCCAGGGAAGCCATACTTGCTGTATCAGGGAGCGTTAAATAAAGGACGTGGACTAGAAGCACTAGTAGCAGCAATGCCTGAAATTGATATGCACCTGAAAATTGCTGGAAGTGGGGATATAGAAGAAGAACTAAAAGCTCAAGCAGCAGACTTAGGCGTATTGGATAAGGTTAGTTTTCTAGGAATGCTCGATCCTGCTGACTTACCACCGCTTACGGTGAGTGCTTTTGCTGGGATTAATGTATCTGAAAATCTAGGGTTGAGTTACTATTATTCATTGAACAATAAGTATTTTGACTACGTGCATGCAGGACTACCTGCCATTACCAACCCATTTCCAGAATATATGGCACTTGAAGAGAAGTATCCATGCTCCGTATATGCCACTTCAGCGTCACAAGAGATTGTAAAAGCAGTTAATTTACTCCTAAATGATAAGGAGCTATACCAAAAATTGAAAAAAAACTGTTTACTTGCAGCCAGAGACTTGGTGTGGTCTAATGAAGAAAAGACACTATTAACCGTATATGAAGAAATCGTCTAACCGATTACATATCATTTCATTTGATGTTCCTTATCCTGCAGATTATGGCGGGGTGATAGATATTTATCATAAGATAGAAGCACTCCACAGAGCGGGAGTGGAGGTAATACTGCATATGTATCAGTACGGACGAGATCAGAATAAGACTAAGCTCAGTAAATACTGCAAAGAACTGCATTATTACAAACGGAGTACCTATAAAAATCCGTTCATTGGTAGTGTGCCATATATTGTAAACTCTAGAAGCAGTGAGGTTTTGCTTGCCAATCTAAGAAAGGACAATGCACCTATCTTATTTGAAGGCCTTCACTGTACTTTTCATTTAGCAGATGCTTCATTGAAGCATCGGTTTAAGATAGTGCGTACACATAATATTGAGCATCATTACTACAAGCACTTAGAGCAATCCGAATTACGTTATTTTAAAAAGTATTTTTTCAGGATAGAAGCTGAAAAACTAAGGAAATATGAGAAGGTACTAAAGCATGCTAATCTTATCGCTGCTATAAGTCCAAATGATAACAAGCACTTTGAGAAGAAATATGGGAACAGCATGTATCTTCCTGCGTTTCATAGCAATACAGAGATGGTCTACCCAGGTGCCAGAGGTAAGTATTTATTGTACCATGGTAACCTAGCGGTACCAGAGAACTATAAGGCAGCTATGGAACTGGCGTTGAATGTGTTTTCAAAAGTAGATATGAAGTGCGTGATAGCTGGGAATAATCCACCCAAAGAGCTTCAAACATTGTGTGAGAAATATGCCAATATCGAACTTAAAACAAACCTAACTACTGACGCTATCCATAAGGTGATAAGCGAAGCACATATTAACGTGCTGCATACCAATCAAAACACAGGAATAAAACTAAAGCTACTAAATGCACTCTATCGTGGAAAATTTGCAGTGGTAAACCCATTAATGGTAGTAGACAGTGGACTCGAAAGCTTGTGTGCCATCGGTGAAAACTGGAAGGAAATAGTAGCGAAGATAGAAGAGTATAGACTCCTTGACTACTCCGGGGCCTACCACGAAAACAGAAAAGATTACTTGGCAAAACACTTCGGTAACGATACTAGTGCAGCCGCACTCCTAGAGAAAATTGATTTTCCATCAGAAAAGACTGCCACTAGAAGGGCAGATAATAAGGTCCTGAAGGGTTTATCCCAATTATCTTCATTTATGTCTTACTTCTCATTGTAATCTTTCGCTATTTAGCGAATAGGTCTACATTTGCACCCACTTAAAACGATATGGAGAGAAATTCCACTATAGGATATATACTAATACTTGCACTATTTGCAGGTTTCTGGTATTTTAATAAAGACAATCAGCAGCTGCTAGAGGAGACTAATTCGAATACCACCGAAGTTATGGATAGTTCTTCGGCGGTGTATACTGCTGAAACTACTACCAGTGCAGAAGAAAAAGCTCTCTCTGTGACAGATAGTAGTAATACGATTGTTTTACCAGAAAGTATAACATCACTTCAAAATGAGTTAATTAGCATTGACTTTACCAGTAGAGGAGGAATCCCAAAGCAAGTACGCTTAAAAGAATATCAACGTTATGATTCATCTGAATTGGTGCTTTTCCAGGATGGCCAGATGGAGCTAGGATATACGTTCCCGTTAGCTAGTGGTCTGGTTGTAAATACATTTAATAAAGAGTTTACTGTAGAAACCAATGAGCAGGATGAAGTAGTCTATACTTTAGCATTAGGCAATGGAGCATTCATAAAACAAACATACACCTTAGCACCCAATAGCTATAAAGTAGATTATACAGTACAGTTTGATGGTATGCCAAGCATTCTAGCACCAAACAATAGGTTTGCAACGCTGGATTGGAACACAAAGCTCCAAGGTCAAGAAAAAACTCTAGAGGATGAGAAAGCTGCTACTACAGTATACTTTAAATACACGAATGACGATGACGTAGATTACTTAAGTGAGACAAGTGATGAGGATGAGGAGAAACTAACGGCAAATGTAAAATGGGTTTCCTTTAAGCAAAAGTTCTTTAACCAAACACTGATACACAACGCTCAGTTTACCGAAGACGGTACTCAGATAGAGATAAAAAATCCAGGAGAAAATGGCACATATGTAAAAGAAGCTAAAGCACAGTTTTACATACCGCTAGAGCAG
>DNHN01000211.1 GCA_003485825.1 Bacteroidota bacterium
AGGAGATAGTTCTGGCTTTTCATTGAATAAGTACAAGCTCCCAAAAGCTCCCAAGCTATGTGCTAAAATATACTCTGCAGAATACACCTCCAGCAGCTTCTCTATCAATCGAGCATAAACGATGGCATTGAGAAATTTACCTTCTGATTTTCCGTGCCCTGGAGCATCAATGGCTACGACTCGGTACTTCTCAAAATCGAGCTCTTCTATAAACTTCTTCCATCTAAAGGTCTGGCTATGCAGTCCGTGTAGGCACAGTATCGTCTGAGGACCACTTCCCCATTCGTACACAGCAATTTTCTTTCCCTCAAAATCTAAAATAGATTGTCTACTCGTCTTTAGAAACGCAGCCTGAGCTGGCTTTAATTTTACTGAAAATGGATAACAAAACACCAGGAAGGCGTGCTTGCCTCCTATCTTCTTGGAAAGAAGATTGATGACATTGAGATACGCTCCGAGTGAGAAAATAATAAGTTTTTGCACCACTTAATTAGTTGACAGTTTTGAGTTGATAGTTTTTAGTACTTATAAAGTGCAAAGTTAAGGAGGAATTGGAGATTGGTCTTTTCTAAAAAGTTCTTAGCATAGGAAAATGTTATTTTAGAGACGGCAGTACAAAATCTCAGTACTCACTACTCCTAATTTCAACATCTCACATCTCAACATCTTAGTGCTCACTACTCAACATCTCACATCTCCAGGTCTCAAAATCTCAACACTCACTACTCAAAATCTCAACACTCATAAAACATAGCCCCCCACCACCAAAGCAGCAAGCGTCTCCACGATAGGTACTGCTCGAGGCACTACGCACGGATCGTGACGACCTGTAGCTTCAAGTTCTACTTCATCACCAGAAGTGTTTAAAGTAGACTGCAGAGTCCCAATAGTAGCTGTAGGCTTGAATGCTACTCTGAATACGATATCCATCCCATTGGAGATACCACCCTGAATACCTCCAGAGTTATTCGTTTTCGTATAAGGCTTGCCATCCTTCATTTCGAAAGAGTCATTCACTTCTCTCCCTCGCTTACTGCTCATCTCAAATCCACCACCGAGCTCAAATCCTTTCACCGCATTTATACTTAACATAGCGTGGCCCAAGGCTGCATTTAATTTATCAAAGACTGGATTACCTAACCCTGCTGGCACACCGCTGACTACACACTCTATGATACCGCCTAGACTGTCTTTGTCCTTTTGAGCTTGCTCTATGGCAACTATCATAGTAGCGGCTACTCCTTCATCTGGGCAACGAACAATGGTAGCGTCTACTTCTTCTATAGTATATAATATTGCCGGAGTTTCCAGCTTTACTCCCCCTATCTGCTTGACATAGGCTGAGATCTTTATCTGATTTTCTTTTGCTAAGTAGTCTTGAACAAGAGCTCCTCCTGCTACCCAGCCTGCAGTGACTCTGGCACTACTCCTGCCTCCCCCTCTGTAATCCCTATTGCCGGCACCATAACGAGCATCGTACGTATAATCAGCATGACTTGGGCGATACACTTCTTTTAAGTGAGCGTAGTCTTTGGGTTTGGCGTTATTATTTTTTAGCTGAAAATGAATAGGTGCGCCAGTCGTTTTACCATTAAACACACCGCTATTAATGATTACCTTATCTGCTTCTTCACGAGGCGTAGACACCCGAGACTGACCGGGCTTACGCCTGTCCAATTGACCTTGTATGTAGTCCACATTTAAGCTAAAACCTGCTGGGAAGCCATCGAGGATAGCTCCCACCACTTCGCCGTGTGATTCACCGTAACTGGTTAGTCGTATATTTTTCCCTAGTGTGTTCACTGATGTCAAAGATATTTAATTTCAAATCCTACTGATTTCATATCCTCCCAAAAGTGGGGATAGGATTTCTGTACTGCATTTTCATTCTCTATGCGAATAGACTCTTTAAGTGCCAATGGGGCTACGCACATAGCCATTCTATGGTCATCATATGTAGGGAATTCAGTGTCTTTTATCAAGCGATACTCTTCAGCATTTAGCTCCCAGATATTCTCTTTTTTAACAATGCTCACTTGCACTTTGGCTAGATGTTCGGTTAGAGCCGATTCTCTATCACATTCCTTATACTTCAAGCTTTCCAAGCCTTTAAATTCGTGAAACTTACACCCTAGCGCAGGAAGTAACATCCCAAAAGTCATCGCACTATCGGGATACTGAGAAAACTGCATTACATCCGGACACTCTACCTTTCCTTGTCGCTCTTTGGATATCAGCATACCCCCATCCTGTTCTTCGAAGACCATTCCTGTATTACCTACTTCGAATAGATGTTTTCGCTCCTTCTGCATATTATCTAATCGTAGTCCAGGAAAAAACAACCTACACTCTTTAGATAAATGTGCCATACTAAACCAGTAATAAAACGAGCTCCAATCCGGCTCCACTAAGAAATATTCTCCATCAAATTTTTGTTGCTTACTTACTGAAATGTACATCCCCTTCACAAAAACAGAAAAACCCATTCTACGTAAACACGATACCGTAAGTAAAACATAGGAGTACGATGACATTTTGGTATTTACCTT
>DNHN01000143.1 GCA_003485825.1 Bacteroidota bacterium
GCGGTTTTGCGAGTATAGGATCTCCTTTACAGAATGGGGGCGATTACCGCAGAAATATTATCAGTGGAGGTGTTGGTTTTCAAGAGAAAGCATGGGCATTTGATTTTGGTTTAGCGAGGGAGATTACCTCTGACGTATATGTGCCTTATGCGCTCAATAGCGAGCCGTCTGGTGCAGTGAACTCTAAGCTTAGGAACACCAGAATTATGCTCACACTTACAACAAAATTTTAAGTCTCAGTTTAGCTATTTCGCCGTATTTTTGAAGTGTGCAAGAGGACGGCGAAATAAACCCTGAGATGCTTAGGAGAATGATGATGGGAGATTTTTCATCGGCATTTAGTGCTAAGACGCAGTCGTCTAAAGTGAAGCAAGTAAAGGAACGTAAAGTGGAGTTTGATCTTCACTTCGAAAGTTTGTATCCTACAAAAGCGTCAATTCCCACCTCAGAAAAACTTAGGCTTCAGTTGGAAGCACTTGAAGATTTTCTGATAGATGCTAAAAAGAAAAGTGTACGACACGCATATCTAATTGTGGGTAAAGGTGAAGGTGTCTTGCTGAAGGAGGTGAAACGAAAGCTTGACTATCGACGAATAAAGCACAGTGAAGTTGCTGACCCACCTTATTTTGGTAACGCCATTAAGGTTTCTTTATAGTGCCATGCGGTACATGGCAGGTGACTTTTAAAAGTCTTGGATTAAGGCGATTCATATTTGCTAGAGAACTATGGATGCATATTTTTGAAAGCAATTATGAAAAGAAAACTTAATGTGTTAGTCATCCTATTTTTTGCGATATGTTCACAAGCGCAGTCACCCGAATATAAAGGGCTCTTATGGAAAATATCGGGGAATGGGTTAGAAAAGCCTTCTTTCCTGTACGGCACTATGCATGTCAGTAACAAGGTGGCATTTCATTTAAGTGATTCATTTTACAAGGCAATAGAGAGTGTGGACGTAGTGGCACTGGAAATTAATCCTGAAACATGGATGGAGACCATGACGAGTGATTATTACGTAGCTGACAATATGGGCAATGCGTTCAGTATGAGAAACAACAATAGCCAGCAGGGTTTTTATAAATCTATTTTTGAGCTAAAGCAGCCAGAGAATAAATCGATAGGCACCGCGATGGGAGCAGAACTCGGTATATTGAATTCGTTACTTTATCGTACGAGTAACTATTCTGCTGATTTTCAGGAAGATACTTACTTGGATTTATTTATTTTTCAGGCAGGAAAAAAACAAGGCAAGCAAATTACAGGACTGGAACTTCTAGGGAATACCATGAGGCTGAATGAGCTTGCCGCAAAACCGGAGCACGATAAGAAAAAGAAAAAGGCCCTCAAGGAACTCTCTGAGAGAAAAAAACATGACCTGAATAAGGTGTTAGACGGTAAGCAGTACGGAGAAGTAATGGAAAATGCCTATAGGTTAGGAGACCTAGACCTGCTGGACTCTATGAGCAGAATGGCCAATACACCGATTAATCACGACCTGATTATAGTCTACCGTAATGCGGGTATGGCAGATGCTATGGATTCTATTATGCAGACAAAGTCCCTCTTTGCAGGAGTAGGTGCGGCTCACCTAGCCAATAGCTACGGGATGATAAATCTACTGAGAGAAAAAGGGTATACAGTGACTCCAGTAGACGGATCAAAATCAGACTACGGGAATACCGTAAAAGAAAAATTAGAGGAGAGTTTTATTACGCAAGAATTTACAGAGCAGACCTCTTTTGATGGAAGCTTTAGTACGTACATGCCAGGACCTTTGTATGAGTTTCCAGAGGCGGGGAATACCATGATGGCAGCCTATCCTGATATGGCGAATGGTGCCACTTACGTCGTTACTCGGATGTTTACATTCGCTCCCCTTCACGGAGTATCTCAAGATCAGTACCTAGATAAGCTGGACAGTCTCTTTTTTGAAAATATACCTGGGAAGATAGAGCGTAAGAGCAGAATAGAGATAGACGGTGTGCCAGGATATGATATTGTTAACAAGACCAAGAAAGGAGATGTACAGCGGTACCATATTATGGTGACTCCTTTAGAAGTGATTATCTTTAAAGCAGCTGGAAAGAAAGAATTTGTAAAAAGACCAGAAGTAGATAAGTTCTTTTCTGAAATTCATTTTTACGGAAAAGAAGGCCAACAGTATTCTCCCACAAACACAGCCTATGCGGTTAACCTTCCAGGTACTCCTATTTATGAAGCAGAAAACAATGCATTTATGCGGGGTTATTGGAAAAAAACGGTACAGAGTTATGACCAAGACGGGGGGTACTATGCAGTGATGAATAAGAGTTTGATGGACCTCGAGTTTATGGAAGAAGATTCATTCGAAGTACATCAAATCACTAAGTACTTTCACGATCAGTTTAAGTTTAAATTGATAGAAGAAAATCATGACAGTTTACAAGGCTACACCGCGTATTCTGCGATAGGCGAAAAGGATGATAAGACATTGCATACGCGAACCGTATGTGTAGGAAAGCAGTATTATTTGCTCGTCGCTCTCACTTCGGAGACGGCTAAGGCAAATGCATTTTTTAGTAGTATGAAACTGTTGCCTTTTAGCTTTAGAAGGCCTTTTGAGCAAAAGCATGATACTGCACGCTTGTTTGATGTGGTGACCAATGTAGAAGTGCCAGCTGAGCAGACTAATTATTATAATTTTTACAGAGACGATGAAGATGACGACAGTCACTTAGAAGAGACGAAGATGGCTGTATACTATAGCAAAGAGTCCGATGAAACTATCTATGCACGATTCTTTAGATTTCATAAATACTATTTTGAGGAGGAGGTAGATTCTATATGGAATGATTACCTCAAGCAGATGACGCAAAATACCTTCTTTGTGAGGATGGATAAGCGTACCGAAAAAGACGGTATCTATACGATGGAAGCAGAAGTTGGAGATACCAATTCAGGGAGAAATCTGCTGGTAAAACACATCATAAAGGATGGTGCTTTGTATTCATTATTCTCCGAATACAATTACAAGATGCCGCGCAGTAAGTTCCTAGATGAGTTTTATACGTCAGTTACGCCGTGGGATACCACCGTGGGCACAGCGGTTATCCAAAATAAAGTAGATCTGTTTTTTGCAGATCTAGTGTCTGAGGATAGTATCACACGAGAGGCTGCCCGCAGTTCATTCGGGGAGGTAGGGTTTACCGATAAAGATGTTCCTAAAATGATAGCGGCGTATTATCAAAATATGAGTGGTGAGCACAGTTTGAGTAATAGAGCTAAGATATTGGATAAAATCGGATACTTAAAGCATCCCGATATCTTGCCATTTATGGCCAAGACGATGAATGAGGTGGGAGATTCTGTGCAGTATCAGATTCCGATATTGGAAGCCATAGCAGCCCAACGTACCAAAAAGTCAGCGCGCATGTTCGTAAACATGCTTACAGAGGAAACTCCATTGGGTGGTGGCGGATATTCACTTACCAATATGTTCTATGCCTACAGGGATTCCTTGAAACTCTCCAAAGAGATTTTCCCAGAGGTGCTCATGCTTGCCTCATTGCCAGAGTATAAAGAGAAAATATATGAGATATTAGCTTCTATGCAGGATAGCGGCATAGCGAAGCCTAAGATGTACAAAAAGTACTTGAAGCAAATCGCTTGGGAAGCAAATAACGAAGCCAAAAGACAACAAGCCAGTGAAGCCTCTCAAAGTGCAGATTTTTATAAAGAGGAAAGCCGGTCTACTCTCTACGGTTACGATGATATACTGCTGTATTATGCTACTATTTTAGAGCCCCATAGAAAGATGCCAAAGGCCAAGCGATTCTTTGCTAGAGCTGAAAAAATAAATTCTCCAGGGTTTAAAATAGATCTAGCTCTGGTTAAGCTGCACCAAGGAGAGGAATTACCTGCAGGTACTTGGGAGACACTCGCTTCCAATAAGAATGACAGAATAGTGCTGTATCAACGTTTGAAAAAAATGGATAGACTGGACCTCTTTCCTGATAAGTATAATCACGACACCATGGCTATCTCACTATATGCTCAGAAGGCCCGTATCAATCAATATAAGGATAGTCTTGTTTTTGTAGAAAAGCACTGGGTCAAGCGCGGTGTAGATTCAGGGTATCTTTATTTTTACAAACACAAGGAAAAAGAGGAAGATTGGACGTATGGATACTTAGGTCCAGTAGATACTACAGAAGCAGAAGTGGAACGCTATAGCTACGAGTTTGATGACGATATAGGCTTTAATAAATATGAAGATGAAGCGCTCCAACTAAAAAAGGCTACACGTACTTACCTCATGGAGAACAGAAAACGCTACCGAGTGAGTGATGAGCCAGCATTTGAATCGCTCAAAACACAGCGAAGAAGATTTAATTACAATGGGTATTAGGAATCTTTACTTTTCTAAGACGAATAAATCGTAAAATAAGTGGAATACTTTCCAGAATACTACGAGTGAATAGAAAAATGAAATGGATATTACTTTCAGCAATCCTCGGATTCGGCAGTGTACAGACCATTCCAGTGAAGGTCTATGATGAATTTTCAGCGTTTGAGTCTGATTATTTACGTAACCTAAGTCCAGATACTACCTATGTAATCAATTTTTGGGCTACGTGGTGTGCGCCGTGTGTGAAGGAGTTACCCTACTTTGAGCAACTGAGAGAGGATAATGAGATGAAGCCGTTTAAGGTGGTTTTAGTTAGTTTGGATTTTAAGTCCAAGTTAGCAGGAGTTAAATCACTCATTGCTAAAAAAGAAATAGAAAGTGAAGTAGTGTTACTTGCTGATGGCAAAGCCAGTGAGTGGATCGACTTAGTAGATCGCACGTGGAGTGGAGCTATACCCGCTACACTAGTTATCAAAAATAACAAACGGTACTTCTAC